>CAYNOQ010000127.1:0-5628 GCA_964398855.1 uncultured Mariniphaga sp.
TTAATGAATCGTCATTCTGAACCGCAGGTTGGGAATCTATTTGTTTGAAATTTACATAGGAATAAAGTCGCGAATATGCATTCTCAACAATATGGCTTTATTAAAATTTCAAACGAAATTATTCCTTTTGCATCGCATCGTCAAATGCAATATCCGACGGCTCAAAATCAATCTTTTTCACGTAGGCGCAAGATTCGGTTGCACCGGCTTCGCGGTTCATGCCGCTGTCTTCCCACTCAACGGAAAGCGGTCCCTGGTAGCCGATGTCGTTCAGTGCACGGATAATATTTTCAAAATTGATGCAGCCGCGCCCGACGCTGCGAAAATTCCAATAGCGACGGTTATCGCCAAAATCGGAATGCCCGCCAAAAACACCGATGCTCTCCGGAACATCACTCCAATAAACATCTTTCATGTGAACATGAAAAATGCGATCGGAAAATTCATAAATGAACCGGACATAATCCACATGCTGATAACCAAAATGGCTCGGGTCATAATTGAACCCGAAAGCCGGATGGTTATTCAGTGCCTGCAAAGTGAGATATGCAGAATGGATATCAAAAGCAATTTCGGAAGGATGTGCCTCCAGCGCAAACCTGACGCCCAACTTCTGATACTCATCTAAAATGGGAATCCACCTTTTTGCAAAATCTTCAAAACCTTTATCAATCATCCCTTTAGGTTGTGGTGGAAAAGCATAAAGCAGGTGCCACACCGGACTGCCGGTAAATCCAGTTACCGTATCTAATCCGAGCATTTTTGCCACTTTGGCTGTCTTAACAACCTCTTCGGCTGCCCGCCGGCGCACTCCTTCCGGATCGCCATCGCCCCACACATAGTCCGGCAGAATACCTTTGTGCCGTTCATCAATGATATAATCGGAAACACACTGCCCCACCAGATGCGTGGAAATTGCAAAGAGCTGCAAGTCATATTTTTTCAGGATTGCTTTCCGCTCATCGCAATAAGCCTGATCGGCTTTGTCAATCTCTATGTGGTCGCCCCATGTGCAAAGCTCTAATCCGTCATATCCGAATGATTTTGCCTTCCGGCACATCTCCTCAAAAGGCAGGTCTGCCCACTGTCCTGTGAATAATGTTATTGGTCGTGCCATAATATTTTCTTTTAAAATTTAATCGGGAAATTTAACCCATTTTATGGTGTCATCATATCCTGCCTGTACCATGGTATCTATAAACTGCATTCCCCTGATGCCGTCTTCAACTCCGGGGAAGTCGAGCATTTCGGCAGTTGGTGTTTCGCCTTTCATTTTAGCCATAACCGTCATGGCAAAATTGCGGTAGATATTGGCAAATGCCTCTAAATATCCTTCGGGATGTCCGCCCGGCGTGCGGGTGTTGTGTGCAGCAACAGAGCTGTTCATGCTTGTTCCCACGCGGAGAATCTGAGTTGGTTTATCCAACCATTTCACAATTAGCGTATTCGGTTCATGCTGGAACCACTCCAAGCCACCTTTTTCACCATAAACCCTGATTTTTACGGCATTCTCTTCCCCTGCCGCAATCTGGGTAGCCATCAGCACTCCGGTTGCCCCGTTATCGAAACGAAGCAGCGCAGAACCGTCATCGTCAAGAAGTCTGCCCGGAACAAAAATCTTCAACTCGGCGCAAAGTTCAATAACTCTCAAACCGGTAATATATTCCGCCAGATGATGTGCATGAGTTCCTATATCGCCCATTGAGCCGGCTTTTCCCGAACGTTTGGGATCAGTGCGCCACGAAGCCTGCACATTACCCTGCTCTTCAACTTTTGCAGAGAGCCATCCCTGGGGATATTCAACATAAACCTTGCGGATTTTGCCAAAATCGCCATCGGCTACCATCTGTCTGGCATGTTTCACTGCCGGATATCCCGAATAGGTGTGCGTCAGAGCCAAGGTCAGCCCGGTTTCATCCACTTTTTCTTTCAGCTTAACCGCTTCATCAAGGGTGAAAGTGATAGGTTTGTCGATGACCACGTGAAAACCATTCTCCAGCGCCATCACCGCAGGATCGAAATGCACAAAATTGGGCGTAACAATGGAAACAAAATCCATCCGCTCGCCTTCAGGAAGTTTTGCCTCATTTTCAAACATCTCCTGATAGGTGTCGTATATGCGGTTTTCAGGCAGATAATATAATTTTCCTGATTCTCTTGAAATTTCCGGCTTAACGCTGAAACAACCGCAAACTAACTCTATCTGATTGTCCATCAGCGCTGCAAGCCTGTGTATGGCGCCGATAAACGCATCCGTTCCGCCGCCAACCATTCCCATTCTTAGTTTTCTACTCATAATCGTACTGTTTTTTATTTATTTATAAAAAAATGACCCTAAATTTAGCAACTCTTTTAGAAGGAAGCAAACGACTGTTCAAAATTGATATAATTTGCACGATAAGATGAAACATTTTGTATCTTAGCCATTGAAAAAAATAAATTTTAAAATATATGGAACGAAGAAATTTTCTGAAAAATGCAGCTGCCGGCAGCATGGCATTAGCCGGGCTTGGCAGCTTTATGAACGCCACCGCATCACAATCTGCTGTTTCCAACGAAGCAAAGTTTAAGCTGAAGTATGCGCCCCATTTAGGCACTTTCAACGGACATGCAGGAAAAGACCCGATTGACAATATCAAGTTTATTGCAGATCAGGGATTTCGTGCGATTTTCGATAATGGATTGATGCAAAAATCTCCTGAATTACAGGAAAAAATTGCAGCCGAACTTGCCCGTCAGGGAATGGATATCGGTCCGTTTGTGCTTTATGCCGATTTTAATGCAGAATCCATGGTGCTGTTCAATGACGAATCACGAAAAATGCTGAAGGAAATCCTGCAAAAAGGAATTGAAACCAGCAAAAGAACAGGTTGTATGCAGGCGCTGATGGTGCCGGGACGGTACAATCAAAAGATGGACTGGGGATATCAGACGGCTAATGTGATTGACTCACTCAGGGAACTCAGTGAAATTGCTGAAAAAGATGGAGTTGTCATCGTTCTGGAACCGCTGAACCAGTGGAATCATCCGGGATTGTTCCTCACCGGAATGCCCCAGACGTATGCAATCTGCCGTGCGGTGAACAGTCCTTCGTGCAAAATTGTGGATGATATTTACCACCAGCAGATTACGGAAGGCAATATCATTCCGAACATCGACAGGTCATGGAGCGAAATAGCTGCTTTCCACATTGGTGACAATCCGGGCAGAAATGAACCCACCACCGGTGAAATCAACTATAAGAATATTTTTAAACACATCTACGACAAAGGATATAACGGCGTTTTATGCTGTGAACACGGAAAGAGCATTTCCGGCAAAGAAGGCGAAACAGCATTTATCAAAGCCTACCGCGAAGTGGATTCGTTTGAAGTATAAAATCGGCAAACCAGTAGAAAATAAATTGCATTTTTCGGTTTTAAACTTTCCCTGTTACGGAAAGCAGGAGATTGCAGATTTAACTTTTGTTGTTGAAGCTACTTCATCAGCAAAATATTTTTTTAAACTTAAATATCTATTGTCATGAACAATATCTGTCTAATGCAGCACAAAATCACTACAGATAAAACACGTTTTGTCAACAATAAAAATCCATTTACGGGATTTTTATATTCAGCTGTTTTTACTCTGTTTTTCAGCACTTTTTTGTTTCTGTTCCCGTACAACGTTTTCGCGCAAATCGAAAATGATGATTGGGAACTGATCTGGGAAGAGCAGTTTGACGGGATTGAGTTAGACACAACCCAATGGTCGCTAATTCAGACAGAGCCGCATCATTATGACAATGCACCCGATTGGAAAAAACACATGATTGCAAACAAAATGGTATATTCCGTAGAAGATGGTAAACTCTATCTGAAAGGAATCAACAATCCCGGTCTGCCCGATGATTCCAGACCATTTTTAACCGGAGGTGTTGAATCCAAAGGGAAATTTTCTTTTCGCTACGGCAAAGTTGAAATCCGCATGAGGAAAGAGTGTGCTCAGGGCGCCTGGCCCGCACTCTGGATGATGCCCGAAGAGTCAGTTTATGGCGGCTGGCCCCACAGCGGCGAAATTGACATCATGGAACATCTGAATTTTGACAAAAATATTCACCACACGGTGCACACCCGATATACCAACATTTTGAAAAACACTTCCAACCCGCGCAGAGGTGTTGGAGACATTATCGCGAATGTTACAAACTGGAATATTTACGGGCTTGAATGGTACCCGGATGTTTTAATTTGGACAGTCAACGGCACGGAAACTTTCAGGTACCCGCGCGTAGCGGATGCAGATCCCGAAATGCAGCAATGGCCCTTTGACCAGCCGTTTTATTTTATTTTGAGTCAGCAGTTAGGTGGTTCGTGGGTTGGAAAGGTGAACCCGGAGGATTTGCCTGTTTCCATGATTATCGATTTTGTGAAAGTTTACCGTAAATATTAAGGACTTGAGGGAAGTCAGGAAAATGTAAAGCCAGAAATCTGAAAAATTGTAATATTTATTATGAAAAAGTATTTTATCACATCACTGTTTATTTTAGCGCTTTTGCAAATTGCTTATTCTCAGAAACATACTCCTCAGAACTTGCCTGACTCCATCTATTCCGGTGGACAGGGAAAGTTTCACGTGCAGGGAGTTGTTGTGGATCAGGCAAATGGATTTGTCTATTTTTCTTTTACCGATAAGTTAGTCAAAACCGATTTGTCGGGTAAAGTAATTGGAAGCGTAACCGGTTTCACGGGGCATTTGGGCGATCTGGTTTTTGATGAAGAAACCGGTAAAATCTATGGTTCGCTGGAGTTCAAAGACGACGCCATCGGCAAGGGAATTCGAAAAACATTGGGTTTGGAAAATCAGGCTGCTGTCGGTTTTTATATCGCCATTTTTGATGGCTCGCGCATTGTCAGACCCGACATGGACGCAGAAAAGGAAGATTTGCTGCGCACCATTTATCTGAAAGAGGTTGTGGATGACTATCTTGCAAAAGTGAAAATCGGCGACAGGGAGGTTGATCACCGTTTTGCCTGCTCGGGAGTGGATGGAATTACTCTGGCACCCGCCATCGGCAAGCCGAAAAACAGCAAAAAATTTCTCTATATAGCTTATGGCGTGTATGGAGATACAACCCGAAATGATAATGATTATCAGGTAATTCTTAAATACAATATTGCAGGCTGGGATAAATTGGGGCAAAATCTTTATCAGGAAAACCTTCATCAGTCGGGTCCCAAAAAACCTTTGGAAAAATATTTTGTCAAGACCGGAAATACGACTTACGGCGTCCAGAATTTAGCCTGGGACAGGCACACCGGCAATTTTTATGCAGCGGTATATCGCGGGAAAAAATCACAATATCCCAACTATGGACTATTTGTGATAGACGGGCAGAAAAAACCGGTAAAGACGTCCGTTTTTTCAGATAATAAGAATATAAAGGTTAAAACACTTTCGCTGGCTGAGGCAGGAATGTATGATGCCGGTTCGGGAATCAGGGGGTGGCATTTCAATTGGGGAACCACCGGTTTGTGCCCGTTAGGAGACGGACTGTTCTACATTTCGCACAACGGCAAAACAGAAGATGGGCAACAGATGAGCACCATCCACAAATACAGATGGATTGGCAGCGAAAAAGAGGCTTTT
>CAYNOQ010000128.1:0-5608 GCA_964398855.1 uncultured Mariniphaga sp.
AAATGATTGCTAAATGGTCGCGAGTTTCCCGAGAACTCGGGATCGTCACCGCAAATGTTAACTCCTGTTATTTAAACTTTTATGAAATTCACAGTGTACATAATTCAAAGTGAATACGACAAAAGCTTTTATATTGGTTACACTTCCAACATAGAACAAAGGATTGAATACCATAATACAGGAAAATCGAGATACACTTCACGCAAAATGCCTTGGAGACTGGTTTATACAGAACATTTTGATTCCCGTTCCGAAGCTTTACAACGTGAAAAGTTCCTTAAAAGGCAAAAAAACAGAGAATTTTATGAAAGGCTCATAATGATGAACAAATAATGAATTTTACGATACCGAATATATCTATTTGAGGTCGCGAGTTTCCCGAGAATTCGGGATCGTCACCGCAAAGAAAAGCAGTCAGAAACGGCTGCTTTTTTTATGAAATAAATCAGTTGCAATACCTTTTGATAATATTGTAGGCACCATAGATGCCAAGCTCGCCTGCGCGGCTTAAATCTATTGCCCCACCCTCAACATCATCAAGAAAAATTTTGGTAAGCCCACGGTTGAAATAGGCTTCGGCAAACTCAGGTTCGAGTTCAATTGCCATATTCAAATCTTCAATTGCACTTTTGTAGTCTTTAAGACGCAATTTCATATAAGCACGATTAAAGTAGCCGAAAAAGAATTTGGGTTTCTGATAGAGCAGAACCTGATAGTCGTCAAGAATTTTCTGATATTCTGGCATGGAAGCCGGCAAAACTTCAGGCTCCTGAGTATTTGCAGCCACTCCAACGGAAACCGAAAGCTCATCGGGGGTTACACTCAGTAACTCTATCTGCTCCAATATTTTATAACGGGTATTTCCTCTGATAAAATATGCCATAACCTGCTTACTGTCCAGCTCAATGGACTTTTCCAGGTCTTCCATGGCTTTACTGTAATCGCCGGTTAGATTGTAAAAAATTGCCCGATTCAGATAATTGTGGCTGTTCTTTTCGATATTAAGACGCTCATTAAAATAGAGCACAAAGTTTTCAAACACAGCATGAAATTCATCTGCCGGTTTATTGGTAATCGTAAACAGCGGATTGTAATTGTTCTTTCGGTTCAGCTCATCGATTGATAAATTATAGTAGTGAGAACGCTCATAATCCACGGCATTCCGGTCATACGCGGTAATGAAAAAAATCGGCTGCAGGTCAATAACAATATTGCGGTTTTGAATTCGCCCGTCATCTTCATCAAACTCCTCATCTTCTTTAGGCAGGTTGCGCGAATCTTCCACAATGAGATTGGTGCGCTGTCTTCTGCTCCGTGTCTGCTCTGCTTTTTCCCTGCTCTCCTCTTCCTGTTCCTGCCCGGAAGAATCTGCATCGTCCTGCGTGGTTTGCTGCGCCTGACTCTGTCCGGCAGCGCTTTGCTGTGTCGATTGTCCGGCAGAGCCCTGCTGCTGCGACTGCCCTTGCTGGCTCTGCTGATGCTGTGCTAACTGCTCAGCATCAAGACGGCGGCTTTCTAAATCAAATTGCGGATTCAGCTGTGCCGCAATCCGGTAATCTTCGGCAAAACCGGGACGCCCCAAAATTTCGCGTGCCATTGCCCGGTTAAAATATGCGCTTGCCATTTCCGGATTTTGCCGCAGTGCAATATCGTAATCCATTATGGCGCCTTCGTAGTCGCCCAGCTTATGCTTCACAATCCCGCGATTGTTATACGCCAGCGCATTGTCAGACTCAAGCCTTATTGACTGATCATAATCACGAAGTGCAGATGCGTAGTCGTCTAATTCAAAGCGTGCCAGTCCGCGGTTAAGATACGCGCCGGCAAAATGGGGACGAATAATAATAACCTGATTCAAATCCCGGATTGCCTCTTCAATTTTGCCATCAACAATATGTGCATTGCTACGATTCATCAAGGCATTTGTTGATTTCGGATTGATTTCCAATGACTTATTGTAATCTTCAATAGCGCCCTCCACATCTTTGAGAGCAAGTTTTGCAATTCCCCTGTTGTTGTACAAAGACTCATTATCCGGGTCAAATTCTAATCCACGGTTATAGTCCTCAATGGCTTTGTCATAATCTCCCAGATTGTGATAAGCCATTCCGCGGTTCATGTATGCCTGCGGGTAAAATGGTTTTATTTCGATGGCTTTGTCGTAGTCAATAATTGCACCCCGGAAATCTTCCAGCTGATGTTTGGCAATGCCTCTGTAAAAATAAGCCTCCGGCAGATAGGGTTTAAACTTGATGACAATATTGAAATATTCAATTGCGCCAGTGTAATTTCCAATGGAAATACGTGTGCGCCCCACCCGGATATAGTGATTGATGTTTAGCTGTCCTTCGGCAAAAAAAGCCGTAAACAGCAAAAAAGCGAGTATTGTTGTAGCTTTTCTCATTTTCTTTCTTCCTGAACGCAAAAATAGCATTTAAAGAAAATTTGCACCTTCTTTAAACAACTATATTTACTTATTTGTGCGAAATTCCCTCAAAACAGAGGACGCCACAGGGAAAAGTGTGGTGGAAATTGAAGGGGGAAATAGAGATTAAGTGGAGATTAAAGTGATTCAGTTGAGAATTGTGAATTGAGGATTGAGAAGGGGCTTGCGGTTTTGAGTTTTTCTGGCAGGCTATCAGCAAATTTTTCGCACAGCGAAAAATGAACCTTCATTACAATGATAGTTTTCAGGCGGCTGTGCCGCCTGAAAACTATCCCCCGCCACAATTTCACAACTTCTCCAATAAAATTTTCGTTTAAAAAATTATTATTCCTATTTTTGGATAACATTTTAAAAGCATCATATTAAAATAAAAAAATCCATGAAATTCAGAACGAATACACTGTTAACTATCCTGCTGATTCTCAGTACTTATTTAAGCTCTTTCTCATCAAAGAACACATCAAAAAGTAAAGATGAACCCTGGAAATTTGAAGATGTTTTGCTACTTCCGGCTCCTCCCGTTGAAGATCAGCACCGCTCCGGAACATGCTGGGCATTTGCCGGACTCTCATTTTTGCAGTCGGAAATGATGCGTATCGGTAAATCCGACGTCAATCTTTCTGAAATGTTCATTGTTTGGCACACTTACGCCGAAAAAGCCAGAAAATATGTGCGGGTTCACGGGCACCTGAATTTTTCGCCCGGCGGTGCGTTTCACGACGTAACCAACATGATAGCCAGATACGGCATCGTACCCGAATCGGTCTATTCCGGGCTAAAATATGGCGAAGGGAAGCATGTGCACGGCGAGATGGACAGGGTTTTGGAAGAGTATGTAAAAGGTGTTGTGGAGAATAAAAACCGCAAACTAAGCTCGGCATGGCATGATGCTTATACGCAGATTCTCAATACCTATTTGGGTGAAGTTCCGAAAAATTTTGAATATGAAGGTAAAAAATATACACCGCTCAGCTTTGCAGAAAATTTAGGGCTGAACATGAGCGATTACGTTGAAATCACTTCTTACACCCACCATCCGTTCTATTCAAAATTCATTATCGAAATACCTGACAACTGGTCGTGGGATGAAGTTTACAACGTTCCGCTGAATGAAATGGAAGAGATTATCGACTATTCGCTTGAAAACGGATACACCATCGCCTGGGCTGCCGATGTGAGCGAAAAAGGGTTTGCTTCAGGTGGCAAAGGCATTGCGGTGATTCCCGCTGCCCCGCAGACCGATATGTCGGACGCCGAAATTTCACGCTGGGAAGCATTGCCCGAAAGAGAGCGGGAAAACGAATTGTATAAATTGGACAAAACGGTTCCTGAACCTGAAATTACTCAGGAAATGCGCCAGATAGCCTACGATAATTTTCAGACTACAGACGATCACGGAATGCACATTATCGGCAAGGCAAAGGATGCACGCGGACAGGAGTTTTACAAAATCAAAAATTCATGGGGAAACTACAATCTGTATAAAGGCTATTTCTATGCTTCAAAACCTTATGTGAGCTACAAAACAATGAGCATCATGCTGCATAAGGACGCCATTCCCCCGGCAATCAGGAAAAAACTTAATCTATAATTATTATATTCAGGGACTACTTACATTTCGGGTAGTCCTTTTTTTATTTTTCCGATTTTTCCAGAACATGAAAATTTCGTCGGTTGCAATCTTATTCCTATTTATCTTTTTGCACGGATTTTCCCAAAATCCCGTAAAAGACATGCAGTGGTGGAATGAAACCCACGGCTGGCAGGAAGGAGACCCTGTGTGGCGCGACTGGATGATAATCTCCCCCGGACATTTTGGTCCCAATGCGCTACCGGTTCCTCATGTTCTCAAAGGCGAACTCTATAAAACACCGGAAATTGAAATCACCTTTTCAAACCACTTTCGCCCCGGCGATCCCACGCAGGATATTTCGGGATATGCCTATATTCCTTTTGCAAAAGATAAAATAGCGATTGAAATGTATGGAGTTGTTGCTGAGCACTTTGCATTTTCGGAACAGATACGCGACGAGCGCCTGGCACGCATAAAGGACGGGAAAGGAATTGCCATCGGCGATTTCTATTTCAGTACGCTGATTCAACTCACAAAAGAGCGGAAATTTCCAAACACACTTTTGCGGTTTGGCACCAAAACAGCTTCGGGAAATCAATTGGAAGGAGCGCGCTATATTGACAGTCCGGCATATTTTTTCGATGCAAGTTTCTCAAAAAATTTCGGGAACACCGAAACGGGAAAATTCAGGCCTTTTCTGATGCTTGGTTTTTACTCCTGGCAAACCAATGATGCGCTGAATCTGCAAAATGACGCGCTGCTCTATGGCGCCGGCACCGATTATATGCTAAATAGTTGGCTATATTCAGCTTCCATCTCCGGTTATTCAGGTTATAAAAAAGAGCTTGACCGTCCCATGCAACTCAATTTTGATTTGCGCAAAGATTTTGAAAAATCAGCATTGCGCCTGCAATATCAGCATGGTTTGCAGCATTGGAACTATAAAACAATACGGGTTTCGTATATATGGAAATTGGCGGCAGTTTTACCTAAATAACGTATAAACAAAACATGTAACTCATCTTGACAATAAAGTATTATTTTGTCATCATTTATGCAAAAAACCATTAATACCCAACTCATTCAGAATGCATTAGGACACATAAGTATAAACATTGCTGATACTTAAACCAAAGTAATCGGGATTAATAACAAAGACCTCAAAAGTTCTTTGGATTCCTTAAACGAATCTTTTATATTTGCTCACAAGTGATATTTACATTCATTTCGCACATAATGAGAATTAATGCAATAGGATGGGCGGAGTGGCGTAAGGACTAATATTGGTAGCAATGCGCCCCAACAATACCATCAAATATAACAAGTAAAGATGATAACGAAAATCAAGTCAATAACTAATCTTGCTGTTTTTAAGGATTTCGATTGGGACACTGTCATTCGAGATGATGGGAATAATCTAGTCTTATTTAAGACAATTAATATTTTTTGTGGTCGAAATTATTCAGGAAAAACAACATCTGATACGAAAGCAAAAATTTTGTTCCGAATTAAAAAATCAAAAAAATGGGAACATCAAAATTTGATATTGCAGATTATTTAGACAGTAACGAAATGATTGTTGAATATCT
>CAYNOQ010000129.1:0-5508 GCA_964398855.1 uncultured Mariniphaga sp.
AGTCTTCGTGTTTAATTTTTATATTTTCAGTTGTTCCTGATATATTTTTAACTCTTCCAATGCATTGCTTTTCACATGGATGAAATTTTTTATTCCCTGTGCTTCCAATTCGGATTTGCACTGGGGATTTCCGGCAATAACCAGGATTTCCTTTTCAAGGAGCCCGGCAACTTCAGGAGCAAAAATTTCATATTCTTCGTCGGAACTGCACAGCACCACAATATCGGCTTGTTTTTCACGGGCTGCATCCACGCCTTCCTGCACGGACTGAAACCCGTTATTGTCAATCACCTCAAAACCTGCCACTGCAAAAAAGTTACAGCTGAACTGTGCTCGCGCCTTGCGCATTGCCAGATTTCCAATGGTCAGCATAAATGCGACCGGGCGTTTGTTTGTCTGAGAATATTTGTCTGTTTTGTAGCGAAGTGCCTCAAACGGCTGAGCAACACGGTATGGCTTCAGGGTTTCGGCTTCTGCGCCCTCTTTTGTCATGTCGGCAGCCTGAAAAACAGTTTGGGGCAAATCCTCTTTCAATATTTCCGAAAAGTTGGGAAACTGATTCACTCCAAGCAGATTTTCACGACGAAGCGCCGCATTGGCATTGCGTTTTGACACTACTTCATCAATTTCCTTTTGAATCAATCCTTCTTTAAAAGCTTCCATAAAACCACCTGAATCCTGAATTTTCAGAAACAGACTCCATGCGTGCTCGGCAAGTGAAGCCGTAAGATTTTCAATATAATAGGAGCCAGCTCCGGGGTCGGACACCTTATCCAGGTGAGCTTCTTCCTTGAGCAAAACTTGCTGATTTCGGGCTATACGCTCCGAAAAATCGGTGGAGTCTTCATAAATTGCATTAAACGGCAATACCGTAATGGAATCGGAGCCTCCTAATGCAGCGGACATCGCTTCCGTTTGGGTGCGCAGCATATTCACATAGGGGTCATAGATCGTTTTGTTGTATGAATTGGTTTCACTGTGGGCAATCAACCGGGTTGATTCTTTGCACTCCGGTTTATATGCAGTAACAATTTCTGCCCACAATAAACGGGCAGCCCTCAGCTTTGCAATTTCCATGAAATAGTTATTGCCTATGCCAAAATTAAATTTAATGTTACTTGCCACTTCATCTGCCTTCAAGCCGGTTTCAACAAGTTTTGACAGGTATTCAACGCCCTGTGCCAATGAAAAAGCCAGTTCCTGAACAATGGAAGCGCCGCTGTTGGCAAAATATTTTCCATTTACGGAAATCACTCTGAAATTCTTGATGAAAGCGGTTTTTTCAATGGTTTCTTTCAGTGCACTGAAAGCATTAGCTGCCATTTTCCCTTTCAGCACCAAAGAACCGATCGGGTCCATTGAAGAAGAACCGGAGACTTTCTTAGAATTCCATTTCGTTTCTTCAACAAATTCTGCAAAAATTTGGGCACTGTTGCAGTTATTGCATCCGCAGACAAAGTTAATTTCAGCCGCTTCAATGCAAATGTCTTTTAAAAGAAGTTCCATGTCTGCCTTTGTAACTTCGGCTCCACAGTCAAAAATAAAACCTAACGAAGTGACTCCTTTTCCCAAAATATCCAAAGCTTTTTTATTGGCTTCGGCAAAATCCTTTACCACAATATCCTGACGGATAAGCCATTCGTTGCCGCTTTTTTTGTTGCCGCGAACAAAAGGAAACTCACCGGGAAGCGATTCGGAATATCCTGCTGAATCATCTTCCGGGCAGCGATAATAAGGAAGTACGTTTATTCCCTCATAAGTTTTCCAAACCAGAGCCCTTTCATAGTCTCTTCCTTTCAGGTCAGCATGAATTGCCGCCTCCCAAGTTTCGTCTGAAACAGGGGGAAAGTCGGCAAAAAGCTTTTGATCTTTATTTGCCATATTGATAACTTTTAAATTCAGATAACAAAATTAACCTATTTAAAAGTTTGAGCATCAGAAAAGAGGCACTTCCCCCCAATTCTTAAGATATATTACTATTTCTCAGGCATATAAAGACCTGTTGGTCTGATTTATTGCTTTAGATATTTATCAATAAAACGAAAGGCTTCTAATCTGGTTCCCTCAGGGAAGTCGTGACCTGAGTTAGGGTATTTTACAACAAATCTTTCAGGATAATTCATGAAATCATAGACTTCGGCAATTTTTTCGGCAGCACTTCGATTAATCATCGCTCGTTCAATTCATAAGCAGAAAACACCAAAACATCATTTTTCATAAAAAAACCGGGTGTAAAACCGCCAAATCCGCTAAAACATTTGATTGTTAAGTATGTTATCTACATATAATCATTAAAATACGAGTAAAATGAAAAGGTATCGGCATATCTTCAAAATCTTTATACAAATGCTGTTTTTTGTGCTTTTCATCACCTGTAAAGGCAATGAATCGGTTCAAAAACAGGAAGGAAACGAGCCTGGCGGCTCAAAACCGGGCACGCTGGCTCCCGTGGAAACCCAAAAGCCAAATACCGATTATAAGCCCGCATTTGCGGGGCAGACGCGTATTGCCGGAACAAAGACCGAAACACTTTATGAAGCTAAGGTAATTGCAAATAACTTAAACAAGCCGTGGGCAGTTACTTCGCTGCCGGATGGCAGATTAGTTATCACCGAAAAGGGAGGAACCCTGCGCATTGCCACCACCGCCGGTGTGGTAAGCCCACCGATAACCGGATTCCCGCAGGTGGATGACAGAAATCAGGGCGGTTTGTTGGATGTGGCGCCGGCGCCTGACTTTGAAACAAGCCGGATGCTCTATTTCACTTTAGCTGAAAAAACTGCTCAGGGTTCGCTGACTGCCGTAGGAAAGGGAAAACTTTCGGCAGATGAAACCAAAATTGAAAACTTTCAGATTATTTTCAGGGCAATACCCTATTATGACAACAGTATGCACTTTGGAAGCCGCATTGTTTTCAACAAACACGGAAATATTTTTGTCTCCACCGGCGAGCGTTCCGATCTGGAAACGCGCCCCAAAGCACAGCTGCTTGACAATGGCTACGGCAAAGTCATTCACATCACTGCCAACGGAGATCCTGTGCCCGGAAATCCGTTTATAAACACACCCGGAGCGCTTCCCGAAATATACAGCTACGGGCACCGGAATGCCCAGGGACTGGACATTCATCCTGAAACGGGAGATTTGTGGCTCAGTGAAATGGGTCCGCGCGGCGGAGATGAGCTGAATTTAATCAAACCGGGTAAAAACTACGGATGGGCAACCATCACCTACGGCATTGAATACAGCGGTAAAAAAGTCAATGAAGGCATTACGCAGAAAGAAGGATTAGAACAACCTGTATATTACTGGGACCCTGTTCTTTCGCCAAGCGGAATGACTTTTTACGGTTCTGACGTTTTCCCGGAATGGAAAAACAATCTGTTCATTGGCGGTTTGAGCAGTAAGCACATTGCACGGCTCGTGATTATCGACAATAAGGTTGTTGCCGAAGAACGGTTGTTAGAATCGGAAAATCAACGCTTCCGTGATGTTGGTGAAGGAAATGACGGTGCACTGTATGCAGTAACGGATGAAGGCAGGCTGTACAGAATTGCAAAAAAATAGACCGTTGAATTAACTTCGGTTTTCATTTTCTGCCGCTTCAAGCACTTTCTGAACAGAGCCATGTAAAAGCAACAATCTTTTTGCCTTTTCATGCGGATATCCTAACTCATCAATAATCATACGGGTGCCGCGTTCCACTAATTTTTTGTTGGTTAGCTGCATGTTAACCATCTTGTTTCCTTTAACCCTTCCCATTTGAATCATCAGTGAAGTGGTTATCATATTGAGAATGAGCTTTTGAGCAGTTCCTGCTTTCATCCGGGTGCTTCCGGTGACAAATTCGGGACCGGTGACCGCTTCAATGGGTATATCCACATGCTTTGCCAATGCAGACTTGGGGTTACTTGTGATACAGGCAGTAAGAATCCCGTTTGCCCGGGCATTTTTAACGGCACCAATCACAAACGGCGTTCTTCCCGAAGCAGCAATTCCCACAACCGTATCCAGCGCGTTGATATTGTATTTTTGCAACTCCATCCACGACAGGTTTTCATCGTCTTCAGCAGATTCAACTGCCTTGCGGATAGCTTGATCGCCGCCCGCAATAAGTCCGATAACCAGATCATAACCAACTCCGTAGGTTGGCGGTATTTCGGATGCATCCAAAATGCCCAATCTGCCGCTTGTGCCGGCGCCAATATAAAAAAGCCTGCCCCCTTTTTTTATGCGGGGAACGATTTCAGAAACCAGCTTTTCAATTTGCGGAATCGCTTTTTCCACAGCCGGCAAAACCTTTTTATCTTCATTGTGAATGCTCTCCAACAACTCCCTGACACTCATTTTTTCTAAGTTGTCATACGCTGAACTTGATTCGGTTATAGCGCTCATTATCTTATGATTGTATATGATATTCCACCAGTTTATTCAATGGCTCTTTAACAATAATTCCCAATGTTAAGTCCCGGTGCAAAAGTACGGTTTTTAATTGGTCTTCAAAATAATGTGCCACTGACCCCACAAAGCTTATCGGATAATTTTCATAACCGGAATATTGAGCAACATTTCTGGTAATGAACAGGTCAAACGCACTCTTTACCAACTTTTCGCAGTATTCATGTTCAATATTTTCCTTTAAAAAGGGGACAAAACCAGCCAGAAACCTGTTCGGTTTCTCCTGTCGGTAAACACCGTTCAAAAATTCCGGATAGCTTACCGGATATTTCTCCTGAAATTTTTGAATCAGTTCCCGGGGCATTGTTTTTTTCAGGAAATCTCCTACAAGCAATTTACCCAGAACCGCCCCGCTGCCCTCATCGCCCAAAATAAAACCCAATGGCGGAACATGCTGAACTATTTTCATTCCATTATATAAACAGGAATTGGAACCGGTTCCCAGGATGCAGGCAATTCCGCTCTCTTTTCCCAAAGTGGCATGCGCAGCGGCGAGCAAATCGCTCTGTGCTTTCGTTTCTGCATCAGGGAAAAATGCGGCAAGCGCATCTTTTATTACGCCAGCAACATCTTCATTCACAATTCCTGCCCCGTAAAAATATATCTGCCGGACTCCTGCAGGAAGTGAAGCCAGCCGGCTTTTCCGCCACTCTTCCACAATTTTTTCAGAAGATGTGAAAAGTGGATTAACTCCCTGAGTAACGAAAAACTCAGGATCTTTTTCCGGTTTCAAAAAACACCAGTTTGTATGGGTTGACCCACCGTCTGCAATGAGCATCATAAGCCGGGTAATTTTTCAGAATTTCCATTGGGTAATCCAATATTACATTGTTTTGGTACAATGATTTTCCCAAGTTCCTTTCCTGTTATTAAAATAGGTGTCATTATCTTTTTCATATTTCAATGAATTGAAGGGATAAAGTTAATTCAAATTTTTCAAAAGCTTATTACATCAAAAACAGACTAACAAGTGCAAACAACTAAAGTCCAATTACCATTTTTGCCGGTTTCTGCAAAATGATTTATTCAGTCATACTTTTTATGTACTTT
>CAYNOQ010000130.1:0-5384 GCA_964398855.1 uncultured Mariniphaga sp.
GCCAAGCTTATTATAAAAGCCCGGAATCAAAAAATCCGGGCTTTTTTTGTGGAGAAAAACAATAAATCAGGTGATTTTTATACCTTTATAACAATATATCATAAGCAGTGGCTGCCATATTAATCAACTTTATAAAATGCTAAATGGGCACGTTTCTTTTTAATGAAATTGTCTTTGGCCCGGTGCAGAGTCGAAGATTAGGTGTCTCGCTCGGAATCAATGTTTTGCCGGAAAATGGAAAAATCTGTTCGTTTGACTGTATCTATTGTGAATGCGGATTCACACCGGATGAGCATGAAAAAAAAATGGTACTACCATCTCGAAAAGAAATCAGACAAAAATTAGAAGAGAGACTGACAGAAATGACACAATCCAACGCACTACCGGATGTTATCACTTTTGCCGGAAACGGCGAACCCACAATGCACCCCGCTTTTGCCGGAATTATTGATGATACGATTGCACTACGCGATCGCTATGCACCCGATGCCCGTGTTGCAGTTTTGTCCAATGCCACAATGCTCCATAAACCTGATGTTTACAGTACACTGTTGAAAGTTGAAGACAATATTCTGAAACTTGATTCGGCTTTTGAAAAAACAGTGCAGCTGATTAACCGCCCCCGCATAAAATTTAACCTGCCGGAATTGATCAGACGTTTAAAAAGCTTTGACGGGAAAGTAACTATCCAGACTCTCTTTGTTAAGGGGCACTATATGGGAGAAACTATTGATAACTCCACAGAAGAGGAGGTATCGGCATGGTTGAAACTAATCCGGGAAATCAGCCCCGGGCAGGTAATGATATACACCATTGCCCGTGACACTCCCATTAATACGCTAAAAAAGGTTTCTGCACAAAAACTTGACGAAATAGCCGGGAAAGTAAAAAAAGCAGGCTTTGAAGTGCAGGTTTCTTACTGATGGGAGAAGTTACTCCTCTGCAAGATACCATTCGGCGCTACGCCCCAACAAACGGATACCTGCAACAAATCCTTTCATTTTAAGCAGATCGCTTTTTTCAAGCCAGGCAAAACAGTCATAAGTATTTCCGCTTTGCGGATCGTAGATTTTTCCGCTTTTCCACTCCTTTTTTTTGGCATCATACTCTAACCCGCTCAGAATCTGCAGCCCAACCAGAGGACGCTCACGCAGTTTTTCATCAGGGTTTTTATTATCTTTTGGAGATTGCCCGTCAACATATTTTTCAGGAATCATATAAATTATGGTACCGATATACTTGCCCCCCTTTTGCTCAATTTTGAGCTTAATCTCTCTGGCTTCATTCCACCAGATTCCGGTAATTTTGTCAGCATCCTGCGCAATACCGGCAGTTGCAAGGAAACTCAGCAATAAAAACATCACAATTTTTCTCATAGCTTCTAATTTTCAAAAATTTGCTATCGAAAATAGTGAATAAATTCAGACTTCCAATAAAAATGATATTTTTAGTAATGACAAGCTTAAACATCAGACGATTAAGTCGCCTTCAAACTCTTTTCGTTTTTGAAAAACAGCACAAAAGCCACCATTAAAATTACCGAAGCCAATGTTGTTATTCCCCAGATAGCATTCCAGTCGTAGCCTGCCACAGTTTTGTAGTGATGGATAAGCCGTGCGCAGAGAAAATTGCCAACCAATAAACCGGCTCCGAATGTTACTAAGAAAATAAACCCCTGCCCTTGTGATCTCAGGTGGTCGGGCGCTTTTTTGTCAATATAAATTTGCCCGCCGACATAGAAAAAGCCGAAAATCAGTCCGTGAATCAAAATTCCGATGTAATACATCCACGGTTGTGAAATTGTGCCGCCGGCATAGAACGACAGATAGCGTACTGTAAGCGCAACTAACCCCAGAATCATGGTTTTACGCAAGCCAAACTTCTTAATAGCTAAAGGCACCAGCAGCAAAAATCCCATTTCGGCAAGCACACCCCAGTTTATGGTGATGGAAATATACCGGGTGTTGATACTCAGCAGAAATTCTGAAAAGTAGGAGTAGTACATGGCAAATGGAATCATGGAAAGAAATGAAAAGATGATAAACATGGCAAAATTGCGGTCTTTCATCAATTGCACAGAGCCAAGTCCAAATGCATCCATCAGGGTAGTTTTTTGTCCTTTTGCAAGTGGTGGGGTATCGGGCAGGGTCAGATTCAGAAATGCAGCTAAAAGACTGACAGCAGCGCCACAGTAGAACGGAAGGTGTGTTCCGTCAAAACTGATATTCAGCAGTTTGATAAAGACAAGGCTGAAAATTCCTGATGCCACCCATCCGATTGAGCCAAAAACCCGCACTTTTGGAAAATCCTCCGAAGGAAGATGTGCCATGGCAATTGCCGAAGTGAGGCTCCATGAAGGCATGTAAGCCAGCATTGCCAGCAGCAGACAGATGAACAGCGCATCCGGGTTATGGGTTACGGCTGCCCAAAGCAGCATAATGGCATGAATAAAGTTCATACCTGCCAGCACTTTTTGTGCGGCAAAGAACCGGTCTGCCAACATTCCGATTAGTGGCGAAGCCATGCAGCCTATTGCCATCGAGCTTAGAATCAGTGCTTTCTGAACGCTGCTCACCTCCAGATTTGTCAGATAAGCCGCCAGCGGAACCCACCATACGGCAAACATCATGTATTGGAGTCCCATCATTAAGGAAAGTTTGAATTTTTTCATAATTCTCTTTTTGATTTTATAGTAATTCAGTTGATATTTTCTCTTTTCTTCTGTAAATGACAAACCAGATCAGCGAAACTAATGTGATTACAGCTCCTGCAATATAGGAAATTTCTTTTGAAAGATAGAAACCTTCCGGTGCGAGAAACAGATAAGTTGACACCACGGCTGTCATAAAAAGTGCAGGCAGAAATGTGAGCCAGTAATTTTTCTTCTCTTTGAACAGATATACCGTAATTGTCCAAAGTACAACGGTTGCCAGCGTTTGGTTTGACCACGCAAAATAGCGCCAGATGATGTCAAAATTTGTTCGGGTGATATAAAATCCGATCATAAACAGCGGAATGCTGATGTAGAGTCGGTTCTTCATCGGTCCCTGCTTCAGGTTGAGCAGATCTGCAATAATGAGCCGGGCGCTTCGGAAAGCGGTGTCCCCGGAAGTAATTGGAGCAGCAACCACACCCAGAATTGCCAGCAGAGCACCGAATTTTCCCAAAAGTACTACTGCTGCTTCGTTTACCACCCAGGCTGCATTTCCCTGTTGGGCACTCATCACTTCGTTCAGCTCACGGATTCCGCCAAAAAAGCTCATGCCGATGGCAGCCCAGATCATGGCAACAACTGCTTCGGTTATCATGGCTCCGTAAAAAACACGGCGCCCCAGGTTCTCATTTTTCATGCAACGCGCCATCAGCGGTGACTGTGTGGCATGGAATCCCGAAATGGCACCACAGGCAATAGTGATGAACAGCATGGGAAAAATCGGAAAATCTTCTGCATGAACATGGAAATTTTTCAGACTTGCCGGGGTTAGTTCAGGAATATGATAGCCCTTTACAAACAGCGCGGCAATCAATCCAACTGCCATAAACAGAAGAGCAAAGCCGAAAACCGGATAGACGCGCCCGATAATTTTATCAATAGGCAGCAACGTGGATAGAATATAATAGATAAATACAATCCATATCCAGAATGTCATGCTGTTAAGCCCGGGTGTGAGCCCCGAAAGGATTTTTGCCGGACCTACAATGAACACGGCACCCACAAGAATCATCAGAAAAACAGTGAAAACCCGCATAATCTGCTTCGCACCAGCTCCGAGATAAACCCCAATAATTTCGGTAATGCTCAGCCCGTCATGCCTGAGCGACAACATTCCTGAAAAATAGTCGTGGACAGCGCCTGCAAAAACAGAACCCAAAACAATCCAGAGATATGCCACCGGTCCCCACATGGCGCCTGCCACGGCGCCAAAAATAGGACCTAATCCGGCAATATTCAAAAACTGAATCAGGAAAACACGCCACCACGGCATGGGGATGTAATCAACACCATCGGTCAGGGTGTAGGCAGGTGTCAGACGGGTTTTATCAATTCCGAACACACGTTCAAGGTATTTGGAGTAGATGAAATATCCTCCAATCAGGACAAGTATTGAAACGGTTAAGGTAATCATAAAAATCAGGTTATTTCACCAAACGGTTATATGTTTTCTCACTATTTTTGATTCATTTTTCTCTTTTCATCCAAAGTTTTGATTGTTAAATTCCTGACATAAGCATTCTCGTTTTCAGACAATTTTGTCAATAGCCGGACAATTTCCTCCTTCTCTGTTAAATGCTCAGGTTTAATCAGTTTTAGAATTAAGTTATAAGCTCCCACGCCAATCTGCTGATTGGAAAATGTTTCTAATAGGGTTAAAACTGTGCCTGAACTGATTTGACCAAACCCGATAAACTTCCAGAGAATTTCGTACAAAACACTCTGGTCGGCATCCTTTATAACCCGGACGAGCTGTTGCTGAATTGAACTATCTGCAAGCAGCTCAGGGCGGTAATAGCTTAGTGCATGGAACGCAACATCGTTGTTTTCTGATTGAATGAAGTGCAAAACTTTCGAATTAAACTCTGCATGAAACTCGGGATGCTTTTTCAGACTGTTGATAGCCCAAACGGTATATCCGGGATTATTGCTTTCAAACATTTTTTCAAGAAACTCCCGGTTCGCACGGCTTTCAAGAAGTCTGAAAATTTCTGTCTGAACGGGACCATAAACGGTATGCCACAGAGTAAAGCATGTAAATACTGCATCTTTCACGACCACCTCGGCTAATGTTGGCTGTGTGGCAGCTGTGTAACCATCTACTTCATAGGGGTCAATTGTGTCCGGAACTACGATTAAATCATCCTGTGCAAGTGTTTTCAAAATGGAAGTGGTGTCGCGGAGAATCTCTTCTATTTTTTCATAATCTTCCGGCTCAAACAGGGTGTGATCAGACTTGGTGAGCGGCTCATTTTCCGGGGTCTGCAAACCCAGATAATTACCGGCTCCGTCCCAAAACAGCCAGAGATGAACCATTTTACATTCGCCGGAAATACACACATCCTTATGGATATTTCGTCCAAACCAAATCGGTATTCCATCGGCATCCTGCAATTCAAAAATTTCATGCCCGGAAAGCGAATCGCCGGTTTCTTCAAAATGGTGAGTTAGCCGATTCCCTTCCATGGTCAGGAAATCAGTCCGGGAGCGTTCAGAGAATACACTTGAAAAGCCGGTGAAAATCAGGATTACAACTGCAACCAGAAACGGAGTGAAATATTTTGTCCTGAATTTTATCATTCGTAGCCAGATTAATTTAAACCTTATTTAAACTGAATATTAACGCATTAACAATCTTATTTGTTTTTGAATCAACAGCCATTGGAGAGAT
>CAYNOQ010000131.1:0-5278 GCA_964398855.1 uncultured Mariniphaga sp.
TTGCCAATTACACCACAGGACAATTTTTTCAGAGCGCAAAAATACAAAAAGTTTTTAAAAGCGAGACTTACTTTCAAAAATAATCTGCGCCTCTTTCAGGCTTGAAACATCATCACTCCGGCAGTTTTTTAAAATTCTCCCTTTCATCCTTTTCGTTTCGCATCTGCGCATAAAGTTTATTGGCAAAAATGAAATCATTGAGCTTTTCATTCCCTGAATTCAGAATTTCTTTATTGGTTCCTCGCCATGCCAGCTCGCCTTTCGAGATAAATATCACCGATTCGCCGATTTCTATCACCGAATTCATATCGTGAGTATTGATGATGGTGGTCATGTTGAATTCCCTGGTTATGTTTTGAAGCAACTGGTCAATAACAGTGCTGGTTTCGGGATCAAGCCCGGAGTTAGGCTCATCGCAAAAAAGATATTTCGGATTCAGCGCAATGGCACGTGCGATGGCAACGCGTTTTTTCATTCCGCCGCTTATTTCGCTGGGTGATAGCTTGTAGGCAGCAGTCTCGATGTTA
Organism: uncultured Mariniphaga sp.; assembly: GCA_964398855.1. Classification (GTDB taxonomy): domain Bacteria; phylum Bacteroidota; class Bacteroidia; order Bacteroidales; family Prolixibacteraceae; genus Mariniphaga. Next base: position 528 of record CAYNOQ010000131.1, read on the forward strand.
ACATGATCGAGGCAAAATTCAACCCGTTTTTGCTTCTCTTTTGAGGTCATGGTGGTGAACATATCAAGCGGAAACCGGACGTTGGCTGCAACCGAGAGGCTGTCGAACAGTGCGCCGCCCTGGAAAACCATTCCGATTTCGCTTCGGATTTTCTTACGTTCCTTAATCGGCATCTTCACAAAATTGCGATTGTTATAGAGAATTTCACCCCGGTCAACTTCATGCAGTCCTAAAATGGATTTTAGCAAGACCGTTTTTCCCGAGCCGCTTCGTCCGATAATCAGATTGGTTAAACCGGCTTCAAATTGTGCCGAAATATTTTTCAGCACTTCATTGTCATCGAATGACTTGTATAGATTTTTAACTTCAATCATGTCAGTAAAAGTCGGGTTAAAATTAGGTCGGCTAACAGAATCAGGATATTGGTATTAACGACTGCCTTGGTACTGGCGGTGCCCACTTCAAGCGCTCCGCCCTGCACATGATAGCCGTAATAGGCGGGCACGGAAGCGACAATAAAACCGAAAAACAGTGATTTGATGAGCGAAAAAGTTACATAATAGGGCACAAAAAGCCATTGAATTCCGGCAAGATAGTCGGTCATGGAAATAACACCGGTAAAAACACCGGTTACCAATCCGCCAAGCAGTCCGAAGAAAACGCTGATAATGAACAGAAAAGGAAAAATGAAAACAACTGCCACAATTTTTGGAAGAATCAGATAGCTCGCAGAGTTAACCCCCATGATTTCCAGTGAGTCTATCTGTTCGGTTACGCGCATTGTGCCAATTTCGGAAGTGATATTGGAGCCGATTTTTCCAGCCATAATCAGGGCAATCATTGTGGATGAAAATTCCAGAATGAGTGTGTCGCGCGTCCCCAAGCCGATGAGTGTCAGCGGATATAGCGGATTTGCCAGGCTGTAGGCAAACTGAATGGTCATAATCCCGCCAATAAAGATGGAAATGATAATAACAATCCACACTGAATTGGTTCCCAGGCTGTCCAGCTCATGAAGCAGCTGTTTTAAATACATTTTATGCTTTTCCGGACGCGAGAAAACTCTGCCCAACATTTGAAAATATAGTCCTACGTGTGTAAAAAACTGCATATTGTTCTATTTGTAATTTTCATAAAAACCGATTTTGGCAGTACGGCTATAATTGTTTGCAGCGCTGCCGCTTTTCATTTATGTCAGAAATAATCGTCTTCATTTATTCATCTCTATTTTGAGACGAACGTACAAATTTACAACATAAAGAACGCAAATAAAATTTTGAACCGGCAAATTCGGTTTGTGAAAACTATATAAAACATCTGTTTTTTTAAGCTTATTCCTGTTAAAGTTTTAAATTTGTCATAAAATGAAGTCGCATGATTACAAAAGCTATGAAAGCACATCAGGATTATGGGATTTTCAGCTTCATTTTGATTGTATTAAATTTGAGCAAATAAAAAGTATTTAAATGGACAATAATTATTGCGTTATCATGGCCGGCGGTGTTGGCAGCCGCTTTTGGCCACTGAGTCGTCAGGCAAAACCCAAACAGTTTTTAGACATTTTAGGAACCGGAAAAACGCTGCTTCAGCAAACTTTTGAGAGATTTGCCTCATTCATTCCGTTAGAAAATATTCTTGTTGTAACCAGCGTCAGATACAGGGAACTGATTATGGAGCAGTTGCCTGAACTAAAAGAAAATCAGGTGCTTTTGGAGCCGTTGCGCAGAAATACTGCTCCGTGTGTTGCCTATGCAGCATACAAAATCAAAACACAAAACCCTGAAGCAAACATTATTGTTGCACCGTCTGACCATTTAATTCTGAAGGAAGAAGAATTTGTGCGACAGATTAGAAACGGACTTTCATTCACTGCAAAAAATGATGCGTTGCTCACACTCGGCATTAAGCCAAGCCGCCCCGAAACCGGTTACGGTTATATTCAGGTGAAAGAAAAAAAGGAGTTTGAACAACTCAATAATCTTTATAAAGTGAAGACATTCACCGAAAAACCCAACATTGAAATGGCAAAAATTTTCCTTGAATCAGGTGAATTCTTCTGGAATTCGGGAATTTTTATCTGGTCGCTCAAATCAATTTTGAGAGCTTTTGACAAATACCTGAGCGAAGTTTCGACCATTTTTGAAAGGGGAATGAAGCAGTATAATACTGAGAACGAGGTGTATTTTATCAATAAGACCTATTCGGAATGTCAATCAATTTCCATTGACTACGGGATTATGGAAAAAGCGGAAAACGTTTATGTGCTCACTGCCGATTTTGGCTGGAGCGATCTCGGTTCATGGGGTTCTCTCTACGATAACAAGCAGAAGGATGACGACGGGAATGTGATTTTGGGAGAAAATGTACTCACCTATGACACAAAAAACTGCATTGTGAATCTGAGCAAGGAAAAGGTGGCAGTTTTGCATGGGCTTGACGGATATATCGTTGCCGAATCCAATGATACACTGATGATTTGCCGCAGGGAAGATGAGCAGCAGATTAAGCAGTTTGTAACAGACGTGCGTATTAAAAAGGGCGATTCTCTGGTATAAGCCGATCAGCTTTTCTCTTTTTTACTTTTCAGCAGCGCTTCCGCAACAACAAAATCGGATGCCCAGGTAACCTTGATGTTTTCCCGATTTCCGTCTGTCAAAAAAATGGAATTTCCCGCACTTTCCAAAACCGATGCATCATCGGTGAAATGTTTGGAATAGTCCTGTTCGTATGCTTTCTTAATCATTGACACACGAAAAACCTGTGGAGTCTGCACCAAAAACAGATTCTCCCGATCAACAGGGCGGTTTTGATTTCCGATAACCTGCCGGATGGATTCGGCGGGCGGAATTACCGGAATTGCATTGCCGTTTTTTAATGCCTCGCTGTAGCAGTTCGTGATGGTTTGAGAGGAAACCAGCGGACGCACTCCATCATGGATAAACACAAAGCCGTCTTCATCAATTTGATTCAATCCGTTTTTAACGGAGTGAAAACGCGTTTCGCCGCCGGGAACAACGGTGTGCGGGGTTTGAAAATGGTGCTTTTTACACAACTTTTCCCATGTCTCAATCTCCTTTTCCGGCAAAATCAGAATGAACTTAAACGCTTCGTCATATTCCGAAAAAGCCCGGAAAGTGTGCATGAGCAGTGGTTTTCCGTGCAGCTCAGTAAACTGCTTGGGAACGGGTGATTTCATCCTTTTTCCGCTTCCCCCGGCAACAATCAGTACATATTTTTGGATATTCAATTCTAAAAAATGGTTACTTTGGCATAAAAGTAATGTAATTTCAATAATCCATGGATGATATTCTTCAATTTCTTAAAGAGCTGACGAAAAATAACAACCGCGAATGGTTTGCCGAAAATAAAGAGTGGTATCAGCGTTGTCGTGAAAAAATGTTCTTTCTGGTGGATTTACTGATTAATGAAATCAGAAAATTTGATGCGGAAATTCCGGTGACAGATCCGGCAGAAAATGTTTTCCGCATTTATCGCGATGTCCGGTTTTCAAAAGACAAAAGTCCGTACAAAACCCACTTCGGGTGCCATATTTCCAAAGGCGGAAGGAAGAGCCACTTTGCTGGCTATTACATTCAGATTGCTCCGGGAGAGAGTTTTGTGGGCGGCGGTTTGTATATGCCTGAAAAAGAGCATCTGAAAGCAGTGAGGCAGCAGATATTGCAATATCCCGATGAGTTTTTGGGCATCATTGAAAATCCCGGATTTAAGGCAATTTTCCCGGAAATGCTAGACCACCGGCTAAAAACAGCGCCAAGAGGATTTCCCAAAGATCACCCCTATATTGACCTGCTGCGATATAAATCTTTTGTGTTTTCTACAACCGTTACCGACGAGGAGCTAACCGGCGAAAAATTTATTGAAAAAACCATTTCTGTATTTAATCATTTGTGCAAAATAAATTCCTTTTTGAATGAAGCATTGGAAACAGTTTAAAAAGTTTCACTTTATTTAAAAATTGTTCTGGTTAATTTCAAAACCGGTATCTATTATTGGCTAAACTTTCTACTTTTGTGCGAAAATCAAAAATTACCAAAAGTATGAAGAGAATTTTATTACCTTTTTTGTTTGTTACCGGATTGTTTACTGCTCAGGCTCAGAATATTCAATTGCATTATGACATGGGCAAGGACAGGAAGTTTCTCACTTCAACCGTTGAAATGTTTCGTCCCGACAGCTGGGGATCAACTTTTTTCTTTATCGACATGGACTACAGTTCCGATGCCCGAAATGTTGATAATGGTGTTTCGCTTGCATACTGGGAGGTTGCAAGAAGTTTTCAATGGACTGAAAATCAAAAATTCAGACCTCGCGTTGAATATAATGGCGGAATTTTCAAATTAGACGGAGAAGATGCGCCGTTTGTTCCCATCGAAAATTGCTGGCTTGGCGGTATCGAAAGAACATTCGCATCTGCCGATTTTTCTAAAATTTTAACCCTGCAGGCGAATTACAAATATATCAGGGATAAGGAGGACGCATCCTTTCAGCTGACTGCTGTATGGACGGTTCAGATGCTGAATGAGAAGCTCACATTTGCCGGCTTTGCCGATTTCTGGAAGGAAAAAATGTTCTGGGGAAGCGACTATCGCTTTTTGGCAGAGCCACAGTTGTGGTACAATGCATCCAAAAATCTCTCTTTGGGTTCGGAGATTGAATTGAGCAACAATTTTGTTTTCAATGGTTTCAGAGTGAATCCAACATTAGGAATAAAATATACTTTCTAAAAAAAA
>CAYNOQ010000132.1:0-5248 GCA_964398855.1 uncultured Mariniphaga sp.
ATTGAGAATTGAGAATTGAGAATTGAGAATTGAGAATTGAGAATTGAGAATTGAGAATTGAGGCTTTTAGTAAGTATCAAGATGAAGAAAAGTTGGTTCAGCGCTCGTCCCTGTCCCCCTTGGCGAAGGGGGAATGAAAGGGGGATTGGTTTTTAATAGCTAAAAAATCAGCGAGAAACGGAGAATTGAGTAGGGAGTAGTGAGAATTGAGATAAGAAAATTTTGTGAGACTTAGTGCCTTTGTGCCTGCCTTTCGGTAGGCAGGCTTTTGTGGCGGGAAATTAAAAGACAATTCACCACAGAGGACACAGAGAGGCACAGAGAGGCACAGAGAAAAGATATGGTTGTTGGCTAAAAACTCTGCGAAAATCTGTGGAAATCAGCGAGAAACGGAGAGCTGAGAATTAAGTTTCACTTAATCCTACATCGAAAGAAATTAAGATATCAGATTTTCTGACTTTTTCGTAGTTAAAACCCGGAGAGCCAGTGTTGACTGCGCTGCTTCGGGTTTTTCTATGGAGGCAATCAATATTTTTTCAGAAATCTTTTCTCTGTTTTCCATCTGTTCAGAATGAAAATTATATATTCGTGGGCAGTAGATAAAATAATAAATTATGTTTGATAAAGAGATTTACACAAATCGCAGAAAAAAGCTCAAAAGTAAATTTAGTAGTGGATTGGCGTTGTTTTTAGGTAACGTGGATTCACCGATGAATTATGCAGACAACACTTTTCATTTCAGGCAGGACAGCTCTTTTCTCTATTTTTTCGGACTGGATTTTCCGGGATTGGCAGCTATCATTGATTTTGATAGCGGAAATGAGATAATCTTCGGCAACGATGTGGATATTGACGACATTATCTGGATGGGACCGCAGGTTTCGATTCGCGAAAATGCTGCCAAAGCCGGTATCGTTCAAACCGATTCCCTCGCCGGTCTGAACACATATATTTCGGAAGCAATCAGGCAAGGCAGAAAAATTCATTTTTTGCCGCCTTACCGTGCAGAAAACAAGATGTGGCTCGAACGGCTGACCGCTATTTCATCCCGGCGCATCGGCGAGTATGCTTCTGTGGAATTGATTCGAGCTGTAGTTGAATTGCGCTCCGTGAAGGAACCTGTGGAGATAGAAGAAATTAAAAAAGCGTGTGCAACGGGTTATGAGATGCATGTTGCCGCAATGAAACTTGCCCGCCCTGGCGTTTGGGAGCAGTATATTGCCGGAGTTGTTGAAGGAATTGCAGTCTCGGGAGGCGGTATGGTTTCGTTTCCTGTAATTTTATCGCAGAACGGCGAAACTTTGCACAATCACGACCACTCGCAGATTTTGCAGGAGGGACGGCTGATGCTGATGGATGCCGGTGCAGAATCGGCAATGCACTACGCTTCGGACTTTACCCGTACAGTGCCGGTCGGAGGAAAATTTTCTCAAAAACAGCGTGAAATTTATGAAATTGTGCTGGCAGCAAACAACAGGGCAACGGAGCTTGCCCGCCCGGGAGTTACCTATAAGTCCGTTCATCTCGCAGCAAGTGAGGTAATTGCTTCCGGTTTGAAAGAACTTGGACTGATGAGGGGAGATATGAAGGAAGCGGTTGCAAATGGTGCTCATGCGCTCTTCTTTCCGCATGGGCTGGGGCACATGATGGGGCTTGATGTGCATGATATGGAAGATTTGGGGCAGATATATGTGGGATTTGATGAGGAGACCCGTCCGTCGGCTCAGTTCGGAACGGCATCACTGCGGATGGGACGCCGGTTAGAACCGGGATTTGTTGTTACCAATGAACCGGGAGTATATTTTATTCCGGCGCTTATAGAACAGTGGGAAAAAGAAAAAATCAATGCAGCGTTCATCAATTTTGAAAAGGTGAAAAGCTATCTTGATTTTGGAGGTATCCGGTTAGAAGACAATCTGCTGATTACGGAAACGGGAAGTGAGGTTTTAGGCACGCGCGTACCCGTTGAACCTGATGAAGTGCAGCAAATTGTTTCAGGTTAAACTGATTTTTCTCTTTTGGGCTTCAGAATCCGGTGATAGAAATAGTCCATTTCGTCCATGATTTCATCCCGGATATCACGGCATTTTTGTCTGATTTCATCCTTGTCTTGAGCATTTGTATAAGGGTTGTGAAAACCTAAGTGCATTTTTCGCTTAAATTTGACGGGCGGAATTCTCAGCTCTTCAACGGTGCCGTCGCCGACCGTTATCAGATAGTCGAATTCCATGTCATCAAACCGGCTGTAATGTTCCGGGATATGCGGCTCAAGATTTATCCCCTTTTCTGCCATCACTTCAATGGCGATGTCGCTGATGTGGTCTGACGGAAAAATTCCTGCGGAATAGATTTCCAGGTTGCCGCCGTAGCTTCTCAGGATTGCTTCTGCCATCTGACTCCTGCACGAATTCTGGTTGCTCAGGAAAAAAATTTTCATTTTATTGATTGTTTTAGACTTTTTAAAACTATTTTTTTCAGTTATTGGCTGAATTACCTTTTGCTAAATTAATGATTTTAAAAATGAAATAAAATACATTTTGCTGAAAATTAAACTTTTACAAATGTTATTCAGCATATATTTTGAGAATATGTTAACTTCAAAACTGAATTTGACAGCTTAGCCATTTGTAATAACTGGAAAGAAAAAACAAAAAATGAAATTTTGTTCTCAAATAGATTTTCAAAATCTTTGAGTATTACCATGCAATTCCCTATTTTCGTAGCGTGAATTGCTATTTATGCACACCATAACTTTTATGGTTTTAAATTTTAACAGATGGAACCTGAAAAACTTAATAACCCGCAGGGGTTAGAGCATGCGCAGAATGACGGGACGGAGGCGCCCGGAAATTCTTCTGATTCAACAGAGCAAAAGGAACAAACCGGTGAGGCGTTGCAGCCTGAGGTTGAAAACCTGAAAGACTCTGATGAAAATATGGATAGCCGGCAGGAAGATGCCGCAAAAACTGAAATGCCGGAAGAAAATGATCCGGCTGTGCAAAATGAAACTTCTGATACTGAAGAAGTATTGCCTGACAGTGTAGAGAGTGATGTAGAGAGCGGGAGTGATATTCCTGCTGAATCTGCCGATGACGTAGCAGAACAGCTCACTGAAGCTAAAAAAACCGACAATGCCGAAACTGAATTATCAGTTGACACTTCCGAAGCAGCAATGAGCAGTGAAGAGGAAAAACCGGCACCTGATGAAGATATTGCCGCTGAGGCTTCTGAACAAAGCGCTGAGGAGAGCTCTTCTTCCGGAAATGAAGAAGTGCCTGCTGAAGCAGAGGGGCAGGAAGATCCGGTAGCAGAAGAAATTCCTGAACAACAGGAGGCGGAAATTGAGCCGGAAGTGAAAACTGCCGAAGAAGAATTTCGGGAAACTGAACAGGATGTTGTTAAAGACGATGATAAAAAGGATGCTGATGAAGAAAAGGACGGGAAGAAGGAGCCTAAGGTTCAGGAGAAAAAAGAGAAAATTGATTATTCAAAGCTGAGTCAGATTGAATTGGTCAATACACTCCGGGAAGTGCTGGACACTAACGGAGACCGCGACATTAAAAATGAAGTGGAGGCTATTAAGGCAGCATTCTATCGGCTTGTGAAGGAAGAAGAGGAAGAGAGCAAAAAACAATTTATAGAAGATGGCGGCGAGGAAGACGATTTTGTGGCAGAAGACAGTCCTTATGAACAGGATATTAAGGATTTGTTGAAGCAATATCGCCAGATCAGACATGAATACAACAAAAAGCTTGAAGAGGAAAAAGAGATAAATCTTCAGCTGAAATATGATATTATTGAGGAGATAAAAGGATTGGTGCACACGGAGGAGTCCATCAACAAAACGTTTCAGGATTTCAGAAACCTGCAGCAGCACTGGCGCGAAATCGGTTTGGTACCTCAGGCAAAAATGAAGGATTTATGGGATACCTACCATTTTCATGTAGAGAATTTTTATGACTACATAAAAATCAACAAGGAGCTTCGCGATATAGACTTGAAAAAGAATCTTGAAATTAAAATCAGACTTTGCGAGCAGGCTGAAGAACTGCTGCTTGAGCCTCATGTGCTGAAAGCATTCAAACAGCTTCAGAAATTGCACGATCGTTGGCGCGAAGTTGGTCCCGTGCCCCGTGAAAACAAGGATGATATATGGGAACGTTTTAAAGTATCCACAACCAAAATCAATAAAAAGCATCAGCAGTATTTTGAAGTCCGGAAAGAGGAGCAAAAGAAGAATCTTGAAGCCAAACAGGCGCTGTGTGAACAGGTAGAAGAGATAAATAAACTGGAAATAACAACTCCGAAAGAGTGGGGCGATAAATCAAAGGAGATTATCAAACTGCAAAAAGTTTGGAAAACCATTGGTTTTGCTTCGCCTAAAGATAACAATCGGATTTACAGACGCTTCCGTGAAGGATGCGATAAGTTTTTCACTGCAAGGCGTGATTTTTATGCCAAAAACAAAGAGTTAGAGCAGCACAACCTGGAGATGAAAACCGAGCTTTGCATGCAGGCTGAAGCGCTAAAGGACAGCGAGGACTGGCACAAAACAACACAAGACCTGATAAACATTCAGAGGCAGTGGAAGGAGATAGGCCCGATTCCGCGCAAGCATTCAACTGCGCTCTGGAAACGGTTCAGGTCTGCCTGTGATCATTTCTTTGAAAAAAAATCGGAACATTTTCTAAATATCAATTCAGAGCAAAAAGATAATCTCAAAGAGAAGGAAGAGTTAATCCGCGAAGTGCAAAATTTCAAATCTACCGGTGATGCAGACGAGAATCTCAGCATGCTTAAAGATTTTCAGCGGCGCTGGGCTGAAATCGGACATGTTCCGATTAACCAAAAAGACGAAATTCAAAAGCAGTTCAGGGTGGGCATTGATAGGCTGTTTGATACGCTCAAAATTGACCAGTCGAAGCGCGAACTGCTCAGATTCAAATCGAAAATGGTCTCTTTTTCTGAGTCGCCGCACGGAATGAATAAAATGCGAATGGAGCGCGAGTGGCATGTGAACAAACTGAAACAGCTTGAAAATGATCTGATACTTTTAGATAACAATATCGGTTTCTTCACGAAATCGAAAAATGCCGAAGTGCTGATTCAGGACGTTAAACGGAAAATTGAGCAGACTAAAGAAAAAATTGAGTCACTCAAAGAAAAAATCCAGATGATTGACAGCATGGATCAATCGGAAGAGTAAGCTTTCTTGAGTTTTTGAAATTTTCTGTTGGAGAAACCTGCG
>CAYNOQ010000133.1:0-5131 GCA_964398855.1 uncultured Mariniphaga sp.
TTGAGTCATAGGATTACTACGAAACTTCGCAGTAATCAATTTTTTCTGTGTCAAACAGACTTGATTAATTGCTTTAGCTCTTTGTATCCTCCGCTGGCGCGGTCTTGCAAACCGTGCCTTGCTTTGCAAAAGCAAAAAAATCTTATACTTTCATTTGCACAATTTTCAGCAACCTAAGATGAGTAAAAAACCAATATGCAATTCACAATAAATTCCATGAAGACAATCTTCTTTCAAAAACAAAATCTCTGTTTCTGTCGGCTTGTTTGGCTGAAGCTGAAATTAATATTGTAATTTTGTACTTTTATATAAAAGTACAAAAACAGCAGAATCAACCAACGGTTTCGGAATTAAATCGTTCTATCTAATTTCTTTCAAAATGAAGCGGTTTTTTATGAAAGTTGCTGGGCTGATTACATGATACTTTTGAAGAGAGTAATTTTAATCGCATGAGAACAACCATTTTATGCTTTTTACTTTGTTTTTCTGTTTCAGCAGGGGCTAATCCTGTTAAAAAACAGAAAAATGATACCATTGCCAATACTCACAACAAAGATTTTGTTTACCACGTAAAAAAGCTAAAAGGTGAGATTACCATTGACGGGAAACTTGATGAGCCGGACTGGCTGAATGCCCAAAAGGCAGCTCCCTTTTATCTGGTTTTGCCAATAGACACCGGTTTATCGGCACAGCAGTCGGAGGTGATGATGACCTTTGACGACAAGGCGCTTTACATGGCTTTTGTTTTCTACGATACCATTCCCGGAAAACGGATTATGCAATCGTTCAGACGCGATTTTGTGTTTGGAGTCAATGACAACTTTCTCTCTTTTTTCGACACTTTTCTTGATCAGACCAATGGCTTTTCCTTTGGAATTTCTGCTTCGGGTGCAAAATGGGACGGCACCATGAGCGAAGGTTTTCAGGTTAACTTAGACTGGGATGCCAAATGGAGTTCTAAAGTAATGCACTACGATGATAAATGGGTTGCCGAAATGCGTATCCCATTTCGCTCCGTTCGCTACCCTTCCGGAACTGACCGTTGGTATGTAAATTTCAGCCGGTTAGACCTGAAAACCAATGAAAAGTCGAGCTGGGCGCCGGTGCCGCGTCAATTCCCCACTGCATCGTTAGCTTATACCGGCGTCATGCAGTTTGAAGAGCCGCTTCCCAAATCCACTGTTCAATTCTCATTGATTCCCTATCTTTTTGGAGGCTACTCCAATGATTTTGAGGCAGGGACAGGTTCTGCCTATCATAAGGATTTCGGATTTGATGCAAAAGTAGGGATATCATCTTCCATGAATCTCGATTTGACATATAATCCCGATTTTGCTCAGGTAGAAGTGGATCAGCAGGTTACCAACATTGACCGTTTTGAGCTGTTCTTCCCGGAAAAGAGACAATTTTTCCTTGAAAACAGCGATCTGTTTTCCGGTTTTGGCTTCAGTTCAACCACTCCATTTTTTTCGCGAAGAATCGGATTAGATGCACCGGTGCTTGCCGGTGCGCGCCTGAGTGGAAAAATCGGCAACGACTGGCGCATCGGACTGATGAACATAGCTACCCGGAAATTTGATGAACTCCCTTCAAAAAATTTCACAGTAGCTTCGCTGCAGCGAAAAATATTGGCACGCTCCAATTTCGGATTCATCTTTGTAAACAAGGAGAATCTGACACAAGCTGATGAAAGCAGTCGTTTTAACCGGGTTGCCGGATTTGATCTGAATCTGGCAAGCAAAAACAATTTTTGGGAGGGAAAACTTTTCTATCACCGCTCATTTCAGCCTGAAAATCCTGAAAAACAATATGCTCAGGGCGCCAACCTGAAGTATAAGGCAAAAAACCTGCAAATTGATATTTCGCAATCATCAGTTGGTGAAAACTACCTTGCAGAAGCTGGCTATATAAGGCGCACGGGCTATAATTATCTCGCTCCGAAAATCGTTTACCTGTTTGTGCCCAACAAAAAGATTATCAGCCACGGACCTGCAATTCAACTTGAAAATTACTTCAATAAAGATTTCAGGAAGATTGATCATGAAAATACGCTTAGCTATCAGTTAGAGTTTGAGAAATCAAGCGTTTTGACTTTAGGCTACCGGAGCTTGTTTGTGGAGCTTGACAATGATTTTGATCCTACACATGTAAGCGGACACTATCTGCCGGCCGGCAGCAGGTACCATTTTGGCGGTGCAGCATTAATTTACAGCTCAGCGCCCAAAAATTTACTGAAATGGGATGCCGAAGCTGCAAAAGCAACATTCTACAATGGTAATATCCAGTATCTTACCGGACAGATTGGATACCGGTTTCAGCCTTATGTCAACTTTGCCATGAACTTCAATTACACCGATATTCATCTGCCCAATCCGTTTGAACGTACCCGTTTTTGGCTTCTGGGACCTAAACTGGATGTAACTTTTTCCGAAAATATTTTCTGGACAACCTTTGTGCAATACAATGAGCAGATCAACAACATGAATATCAACATGAGGTTCCAGTGGAGATACCAGCCTGTTTCGGATATTTTTGTGGTTTATACCGACAATTATATTCCGGGATCATGGAATTCGCGGAACCGGGCATTGGTATTAAAAATAACCTATTGGCTGAACTGATTCCGGGAGAACTTTACAATTGATCCGCTTGATTGTGCCACAAATAATTGGACTATTTTCTAAATCAACTTCCTAAATACAACAGCAATTTTTACCAAAATGTTAAACAAAAACCCTATGGAATTTTAAATTCCCAGCCTAAACAAAATGCGTTATATTTGTCGGCTCTTGAACAAAAAGTATGAATCCGGTTTTAATTAATTATTAGTAATAAACTCATTATAGTTATGAAAGTTACAGTTGTTGGAGCAGGAAATGTTGGTGCAACCTGCGCACAGATTGTTGCCGAAAAAAACATCGTTAAAGAAGTAGTTCTGGTTGATATCAAAGAGGGTATTTCCGAAGGAAAAGCTCTTGATTTGTGGCAAACTGCGCCGGTAAATGAATACGATACGCGTTTAATCGGTTCTACCAATGATTATTCAAAAACAGCCGGTTCGGAAGTGGTTGTCATCACTTCGGGAGTTCCGCGCAAACCGGGAATGAGCCGCGATGACCTGATTTCCATCAATGCAAGCATTGTCAAAAGCGTTACAGAAAACGTAGTGGAATATTCGCCCGATGCAAAAATCATTATTGTTTCCAACCCTTTGGATGTGATGACTTATGCCGCTTACGTTACGGCAAAAAAACCAAAAAATCAGGTGATGGGCATGGCTGGTATTTTGGATACTGCCCGCTATCGTGCATTCCTTGCAGAAGCGCTCGATATTTCTCCGCGTGACATTCAGGCACTGCTGCTCGGCGGTCATGGAGACACCATGGTTCCGCTGCCCCGCTACACAACTGTTTCCGGCATTCCGGTTACCGAACTTATTGACAAGGATACTTTGGATGCCATTGTTGACCGCACAAAGAAAGGTGGAGGCGAATTAGTTAATCTTATGGGTACATCTGCCTGGTATGCTCCCGGATCAGCTGCTGCACAGATGGTTGAAGCAATCGTTATGGATCAAAAACGTATTTTTCCCTGCTGTGTGAAATTAGAGGGCGAATTCGGTTTAAACGATATGTTTGTTGGTTCTCCGGTGAAATTAGGCAAAAACGGTGTGGAACAAATTATCGAAATTCCTTTGAACGAAGAGGAGACAAAACTCCTGCACGACTCTGCCCAGGCGGTAAAAAGTATCATGGACGTGTTAGATAAAATGAATATCTTATAGCATCTCTGTAATCAGAAATATTTAAACGGCTGTTTTCTTGAAATTCAGCCGTTTTTTTGTTTCTTTGAGTTATGAAAATCAAAATTCCTTTAAGGCTGATTGAACCGGAAGAGGAAAGTTACCATCTCGCCGCTGTCACGCTGTTTGAGGACAAAACCATCGTTTTCTGGATTGTTGATACCGGAGCTTCCAAATCGGTATTTGATAAGAATATGACTGAATATTTTATTGAGTCTTCCGAAAAAAATGAACCGATGCACACTACCGGCATTACCGACACACCGTTAAAGACAACTCTCGCACAAATGAAACCCTTTTCGATTGGAAAGCTGACCGTACCCAATCTGGAAGTTGCACTGATTGATCTCACGCACATCAATGATTTTTATCCCGATTCTGCAAAAATCAAAATCTGTGGTATGCTGGGAGGTGATTTTTTGATGAAGTACAAAGCAATTATTGATTATCGAAAAAATGAACTGAAACTGACAGCTCCCAAAAGAAAGTGAGATTCAATTCAAAGAATTCGGTTTTTCATTTCCAACTGTTTTCACCACCAAAATCTGATTTTTGGCAGGAGACATAATTTAGTTTTGAAATCGTCAAGAATTCTTGACGTGAAAAAATAGAGCAAAAAGAGCGGTTTGATTCTTTAAAAATTCCCAAAAAACAGCGCTATTAACTTTATGATATTTAAGATTGAAGCCCTACTTCTTAAATTCTCCCGTTCATACAGCAAAACCGGAACTAATTCCTTATATTTGCGGCGCAAAATTTTGAACGTGAAATCGGGATTAAAAATATCGAAAAACAGATGGATAAGACTTGCGGTTCTTGTGGGTATCACAAGCGTTGCGGTTCTTTTCGATCACTATTTTGAAAAACATCCCGAAGCGCTGAAGGAACTCCATACGGAGAGCGAAAAAAACGCCAACACACAGGAGGGAATTTATCTGTTTTCACAAACTCTTCCATCCAACGTGAAATCGTCGGTGCAAAAATCGCCTTCGCGGAAACTGAGCGCCGAATCGCATGGCAAGCTGCTTCAGAAGTGGCACCAGTTGCGTATTCATCAATTTCTTAGGACAGAACCAAACATCATCCTTCAGCCTTTCTTTCTTTCACACAATCATCTGATTTTCAGGAGGTATTTTTTCGATATCCCTGATGAAGTCCCGCTTTTATCCTGATTTTTTTCCGCATCAAAGCTGATGTCGGGAAACCCATGGCTCATTCAGCCAAAACAGGAGAATTATTTTTCAGCTTTCAAAAAAAATTACAAATAACAACTTTTTTAAAATAAAATTTTATGCAAAACAGAGGTGCAATTTTAACATTTGCCATTCT
>CAYNOQ010000134.1:0-5124 GCA_964398855.1 uncultured Mariniphaga sp.
TGGAGAGCGCTCCGCTGGTGAGAAGCTCCTACCGCGCCGAGCAGCATGTGAATGCCTGATTTCCGGAAAAGGAAGAAGCAAAGTTTTAAATTACAGTTTTACCTCTTTTCTCCGTTGCTGTTTGTGCTTGCCTGATAAATACTTGCGTTGAGTTCAAATCCAATGAGCAGAATGAGCGACATCACATACATCAGGAAAAGGATAATGAGAAGCGTTCCGATTGAGCCGTACAGCGTGTTGTACTGACTGAAGTTGTTGATATAGAATGTGAAACCAATCAGTACTACAATGCTTAAAATAGTTGCCAGTGTTCCGCCAGCCGAGATAAAACGCCACCGGGTCTTTTTTGCCGGCGCCATATAATATAAAAAGGAGTAAGCAAAAAAGAGCAGCAGAACAATTACAATCCAGCGTCCGAAATTGAGCAGGTGAAGCGTAAGACTGCCTCTCAGTATCTGATGCTCCAGCAGATAGCTCAGCGCAATCTGTCCGCCTGTGAGCAGCGCAACAGCAAGCGTGAGCAGCACCGAAAGTATGATGAGTAAAAAAATCGCTGCCAATCGCTGACTAAGCCACGAGCGCCGATCGATGCCATGAATGGTTGCATCAAATGCAGTCATCATGGAAGCCAGCCCGTTGGTGGAAAAAATGAGCGCCATGGCAAACCCGAAGGAGAGCAGACCACCGCGCGGACGCATGATAATATCGGAAACCGTGCCTTCGATGGTTGCAAAAGTTGTTTCGGGAACCAGGTCCTGAATAATGTGGAACAGCTCGTTTTGAAAATTGTCGATGGGAATATAGGGAATCAACGTGAAGAGAAACAAAATACCGGGGAAAAATGCAATGAAAAATGAAAAGGCGATTGCTGATGCACGCGTGGTGATGGCGCCGTTGATAATACTGCGCCAGAAAAATATGGCAACATCATAGAGTGGCATTCCGTCAAAAAAGGGAAGCGTAATCCTTTGTGCTTTTGCAGTTATGCGCTCCCCGTATTTTTTAACTTTTTCCCCGTATGATGTGCTCCTTCTCATCGGGTCAGCTCTGTTTTTCTATTCTGAGTTGGTGAATGAAATTTTTCCCGTCATTCTTTTTTAGCAGAAAATAGACCCTGAACGTTCCTCTTTTAGTGTTCAGATTTCCAATTACATATTGTGCGCCTTCCTTGCCGCCCTGATGGATTATGGTAAATCCCTGCGGTTGGTGGCTGCTGAAAAAATCACTCATAATCTGTTGCGCCTGCGCTCTGCTATAGACATTGTCGCTGCCGGGAACAACAAGCTCAACATTCTGGTTGAAAAAATCAGATAGGGTTTTTGCATTGCCGGATTTCAGACTTGAATTAATTTCGTCGGGAATCTGGGCAGATGCTGTACCGGTTAAAAAAATCAATCCGGTAAAAACAAAAAAGAGAATCACTTTATTCCTGATAGATGGCATGATTTCAATATTTTAAAATAATAAGCGCCAATTTTAATAGCAAAAACTGTGCAAAAGTAAGATTAGCTGCTTAATTTTGGTAAATTTATAAATTTATTGCGATTTTGAAACTATGATATTGACTTTACTGGTTGTCGGCAAAACTGATGAGCAATTCATCCGCGAAGGTATAAATATTTATTTACAGCGGTTGAAGCACTACATTGACTTCAGATTGGAAATTATTCCCGACATAAAAAAGGGGCGGAATATGAGTGAAAATCTGCAAAAATTAGAAGAAGGAAAAAGAATTATTTCCCGGAAGACGACTTCATCTGAAATGCATCTTTTTGATGAAAAGGGCAAAGCGATGACTTCGCGGATGTTTGCCGATTTTCTGCAAAAGAAGATGGCTTCGGGCATAAAAGAGCTGATTTTAGTTATCGGCGGTCCTTACGGATTTTCAGATGAAGTGCGGCAATCAGCCGTTTCGGAAATATCATTGTCGCCCATGACTTTTTCTCATCAGTTGGCGCGACTTTTGTGCGCCGAACAGATTTACCGGGCATTTACCATTTTAAAAGGCGAACCATATCATCACGATTAAAGTGTCTAAGATTAATAAATACTTCTTTTTTGTTTTGGCAATCGGCTTTTTTGTCGTTGCGGCATTTCTTGAAAACGGATTGCTGAAAAAACATCCTGAAATTCACCTGATTGAAGATTTTCAGAAAGAGTTGCTGAAAAATGAACGGATGCTGAACCGGCTGATGACGCGGATAGATTCCATAGCCGTGGATGATTCATTTGACGGGAATTTCTTCAAAGAACTCTATCCGAGTGCCGACCGGCTTTTGGAAAAGGAAGGATTAGGAATTTTGGTTTACAAAAACGAACGGCTGCAATACTGGTCTGACCGGATTTTTGCATTTTATGACAATTCTGCCGAACTCCCGGTTGAAGAGGGGTTGCTGGTTTTTCCCAACGGCTATTACCTTTCCAAAAAAGTTACTTTCGGAGATTATGAAATTTTCGGACTTCATCTGATTAAACATAAATTCAGCCATGAAAACAAATACCTGAAAAATTCATTTTTTTATAAATACAGGCTGCCCGAAGATTTTAGCATCACTGAAGAGGAGAGCAGGGATTGCTTTTCGGTTTACAACCTGGCGGGAGAATATTTGTTTTCCATAAAACCGCTTGGCTCATACCTTTGCACAACAAAACAGCTCTACAAGCCCGGAATTCTCTATCTTTTCGGATTACTGTTTCTGCTCATCTATTTCCGCCGTGAGTTTGTTGAATCCAAGGCGCCGTTTTTTGTACGGATTTTTGCGCTTGCCATCGGTTTGTTTCTGGTTTACTGGCTTCACCTGATTTTTCAGATTCCCAAAGTATTCTTTTTGCTGCGGTTTTTCAGCCCCACCGTTTTTGCGCTGAACAACTGGCTGCCTTCTTTAGGTGACTATTTCCTGCTGGCGCTTTTTTTCCTGTCTTGGCTCTTTAACTTCGGAAATAGCCTGAGCATCAAGCAGATGAAGGAGAATTCCGGTTTGCCATGCAACGTAGTCGGTATGCTGTTGCTGCTTTTTTCCGGAAGTACCTACCTGCTGATTCATTTTTATGCGCGTGAGTTGATTCTGAATTCCACTATTTCATTTTCGCTCTACCGAATCATCGAAATTTCGGCACAAAGTGTTCTTGCCATTTCGTCAGTGGGGTTGCTGCTGCTTGCAGTTTCTTACTTCACCATTAAAATCATCGATCAGGTTCGCGACCATTTCAGCCTGATGCAATCTGCAGTTGCGGCGGCGCTGGTTGCTCTGTTTTTAGCTGCCGTTCAGTGGATTTCGGTGAAACAGATTTCGGTGGAGGCACTGGCGCTTTTTGTGGCAACAACCGTTCTGGCATCATTTTTCAGCAGAAAATATCTGCAAAACTTCACGCTCAGCTATTTGGTCATTTTTGTTTCATTGGCTTCCGTATATTCCTTATTGGTTTTCTATTCCACAACTATTGAGAAACAGCGTGATGAACAACGACTTATGGCAATTACCTTAGTTGCTGAAAGAGACCCTGCCGCAGAAGTGTTTTTAGCTGAAATTCAGGAAAAAATCGGAAAAGACCCGGAAATTCCGCGTCTGCTCATCGAAGAGGAGGGGCTGATTGGCTATATCGACAAAACTTATTTTGGCGAAGGCTATTTCAACAAATATAATGTTCGCTATTTTGTATGCACCGGAACCGACAGCCTGCTGATAGAGATGGATAAACGAATGGAATCCTGCATGGATTTTTTTGAAGAGATGTTCAGGACGCAGGGAGTGAAAATTCAGGGAACCAACTTCTATTTTATGGATAACATGAACGGGCGGATTTCGTACACCGGCTGGATTCACTATCCGCTTTCGTCTGAATCGCGCGGGGTTTCCATTTTTATTGAGCTGAATTCGGAACTGCTTTTTGAAGGCATCGGATTTCCCGAACTGCTCATTGACAAATCCATGAGCAAACCCGAAAACTATAAAAAGTACAGCTATGCAAAATATTATGCCGGCGAGCTAACCGATAAACACGGAGATTACAACTATAATTTTTATGTGCATACCTATCTGACCACAGGGAATGAGTTTGAGTTTAACTCCTGGGACGGCATGGAGCACCTGATTTATCACACCCGCGAAGATAACTACGTTATTGTTTCGCGCGAGCTGATAACATTTGTGGATTATCTCATTTCGTTTCCCTATCTGTTTGTGTTCTATTTTCTCTCCGTATTTATTATTCTGACCGTCGGCAGTCGCTCAATTCGCAGGCGGCAGGTGAGATTCGACCTGAAACTGAAAATTCAGCTTGCCATTGTTTCCATTGTGTTTATATCGTTGTTGGTTGTTGCCCTGGCAACTATCGGGTATAATGTGAATGAATACAAGGAGAAACATCAGAATGACCTGAATGAAAAGATGATTTCCATTGCTGCCGAAATTGATTCGCATCTGGAAGATGAAAATGTGCTTTCCGACAGCCAGATTGATTGGCTGAACCGCGAGGTTTCCAGATTGTCAAACACATTCCGCACAGACATCAACATTTATGGCACAGACGGAGCCGTAGTAGCCACTTCCCGCCCGGAAATATACTATCGCGGACTGATTTCGGACCGGATGAACGCAAAAGCTTACAACGAAATTTTCACTCATTTTCAAATCAGTTATTTTCAGCCTGAATCCATCGGACAGATGTTTTATCTGTCGGCATACAGACCTATCATCAACAATGCCGGAAACTATCTGGGCGTCATCAATTTGCCCTACTTTATCAAGCAGGACCGGTACAGTCAGGAGCTTTCGACTATTATTGTGGCGTTCATAAACCTGTATGTGCTGTTGCTTTTAGTCAGCATCATCGTTGCGCTTTTCATTGCCAATCAGATTACGCGACCATTAGTACTGCTTCAGGAAAATTTTAAAAAAATTGAATTGGGCAAGCGGAATGAACCGATATATTATGCCCGGAATGACGAAATCGGAAGCCTGATTAAAGAGTATAACCGCAAAGTGGATGAGCTGGCTGTGAGTGCCGAACTTTTGGCACGTTCGGAGCGAGAATCGGCATGGCGCGAGATGGCGCGGCAGATTGCCCACGAAATAAAAAATCCGCTGACACCCATGAAGCTGAATATTCAGCATTTGCAACGCA
>CAYNOQ010000135.1:0-5078 GCA_964398855.1 uncultured Mariniphaga sp.
TTATCAACCTGATACGGTCGCTGTTCAAATTTTAAATTGCCACTAATCCAATTAGGTACATCAACTTGTGCTAATGTCCTTCCCGCAAATTGATTATTGAATATGCTGTATAAAAAGTCGCTATTCTATATTTTTTTGTTTTGGTGAAACTAACATTTTCAAACCGTAAAGATTTGTCACGGTTTCATTTCCTGTTTAGTGGGTTTCTTACCTTTAAATGCCGTCAAACCCATAAAAGGCAACTGCGCATTGGCTCTTTGAAAAATGATTTCAGCAGCGGTGTGCCCGTGAGCTGCCCAGTGTAATTTGTTTTGAACGGTTTGAAAAAACCGTTGGGTAACACTTGCCCTTGGATCGTAGTCTAAACTTGTGGCATAAATTTCAAGCACTTTGCGGTAAAATATTTTTTCGGATGAACGAATATCCCGAATTCTCTCCAACAACTCTTCAAAGTAGCCGCCGCCTTGCTTCAATAAGTCATCATTCATGGTGAAGCCTTTTATCAGATACTCCCGCAGTCGTTCTGTTGCCCAAATGCGAAATTGCGTACCACGAAGCGATTTTACGCGATAACCTACTGATATGATAACATCTAAATTATAATGTTCTATCTCACGCTCAACTTGTCTGTTGCCTTCCAATCGAACTGTTCGGAATTTCCGAACAGTTGAATCTTCCTGTAACTCCCCCTCTTCAAAAATATGCTTAATATGTTCGCTAATATTTGATTTTGAAGATTGAAACAGCTCCACCATATCTGCCTGTGTGAGCCATACGGTTTCATTCTCCATACGAACCTCTATTTTTAATTGCCCGTCTTCTGATTGATAAAGTAAAATTTCGCTGTTCATCTGTCTATTCACATTATGTATTTCCATCTTGTTAATCGTGGTTAAGACATTTTATAAAAATCCCAAAATCAAAGGTAGATGTTCACTTTACGCTAAAGTGGAAATAACAGATTCTAAAAAATCACCTATTCCTTTTATTCTCATGGGATTGTCATATAGTTCCTTTAATCCTTTTGCAACAGCACCACTTTCGACAAAAAGTAAAAATTCCCGATCTACTTCAACTTCCTTATGCATATCTCACTGTTAAAGCATGAGTAAAGATACGAAAAATTAAAGATTTATCCGGCTGTTTTCATCGCTGAAACTAACCGTTTGCGGATATATTATCGCTATAAATCCTATATTTACCGTTGATTCGTTGAAAAAATATTGAAATTTTATGAAACAAGTTGAAATTTATTGTCACAACACCCGCTCAAAACAAAGCTATCCGCTGGGTACTTCGCTGTTAGAAATCAGCGCTGATTTGAACATTAAACTGAAAAATACCGTTTGCGGTGCTTTTGTAAACAATCAGGTGAGAGAGCTCTCCTTTCGTGTGGTTAAACCCAAAAACATTGAGTTTTTTGATGTTTCCCATCCCGATGGAATACGGATTTACGTCCGCAGTCTGATTTTTGTGCTCTATGCCGCCGTCAAGCAGGTTTTCCCCTATGTTACCCTGCGCGTTCCGCGCGGAATTTCCAACGGCTATTTTTGTGAGCTGACCGGTTTTGGGAGAGAAATTACCGACAAAGATGTTGAGTTGCTGAAAAATAAAATGCAGGAGCTGATTGACAAGAATATCCCATTTATCAGAAAAAATCTGCCTACGCCGGATGCTGTTGACCATCTGATGCAGGAAGGGCTTGAGGATAAGGCGCGCCTTTTTGAACAAAAAGGGCATCTCTATTCCAGTCTCTATTTTCTGGAGGAGCTGGGGAACTATTTTTATGGGCATCTGCTCCCGTCCACAGGCTACATTACCAATTTTGACCTGATTAAATATTTTGACGGAATGCTTATCCGTGTTCCGAAACCGGACAATTTTACTCAATTGCAGGAATCTCCCGTTCTGGGAAAGTTGTTTGATGTTTTTCAGGAGCGCAAAAGCTGGGCTGAAATTATGAAGGTGAACACTGTTGCCGATCTCAATGAGTTTGTTCAGCAAAAAAAGGACGGCTATATCATTAAGGTTGCCGAAGCGCTGCATGAAAAGAAAATTGCTGAAATTGCAAATGAAATTCATGACAGAAACGGAGATGTGCGCGTGGTGTTGGTTTCCGGTCCGTCGGCATCCGGGAAAACCACTTTCAGCAAACGGCTTGGCGTGCAGTTGGCTGTCAACGGACTGCGTCCGTACCAGATTTCACTTGACGACTATTTTGTTGACAGGGAACATACTCCGCGCGACGAGTTCGGGAATTTTGATTTTGAAGCGCTGGAGGCTGTTGATGTTGAGTTCTTTAACGAACAGCTTATCGATTTGATGCGAGGCAAAGAGGTGAATCTTCCCCGTTTTGATTTTCAATATGGCAAAAGATATATGAACGGAAGCCGGATGCAGCTCAATTCAGAGGATATTCTTATTGTAGAGGGAATTCACGGAATGAACCCGCGCCTTTTGACCATGATTGACAAAAAGAACACTTTCAAAATATTTATTTCGGCGCTTACCCAGATTGCAATGGATGAGCACACTTATGTTTCTACTTCGGATAACCGACTGATACGCAGGCTTATTCGCGATAGTAAATACAGAAATTACAAAGCGGCGGAAACCCTGTCCCGCTGGCCCTCGGTGAGAAACGGAGAGGAGAAAAATATTTTTCCGTATCAGGAAAATGCAGATGCCATGTTTAATTCGGCTACGCTCTATGAGTTTGGCGTATTGCAGAAATATGCAGTGCCGCTTTTAGAAACCGTGTTAGAAAACCAGAATGAATACACGGAAGCACGCCGGCTGCTGAAATTTTTATCCTATTTTAAACCCATTAACGACACGGAAATACCGCCAACATCACTTCTCAGAGAATTTTTGGGCGGTAGCAGCTTTGCCTATTAGGCGAAGCATAAGGAATCTCCCACTTAGGAGCAAACATGCGGATATGCATTTATTTTTAATACATCATATAAATCAAAATACACTTTGTAATTTATGGATTACCAGTTAGCTATAAGATATATTAGAAGATATGATGGAGTCGGAGCAGCGTTTTCATCAGTGAATGTTTTGTTCTATCAAATTTATTAATGAAACCACTCCGGGCGGTTATAATTTGCCGTTGTGGAAATTTGATTTTATTTTTGAAAAATGTTTAACGATTAAAAAGAGAGAAGATGAGCGCTGAAAAAGTATTGGAAGCAATGAAGGCTGCCGGAAAACCTTTAAAAGCCGGTGAAATTGCAACTGCATCCGGGTTGGACAAAAAAGATGTGGACAAGGCAATGAAGGCCCTTAAAGAACAGGAAGTTATTGTTTCTCCCAAAAGATGCTACTGGGAACCGAAATGAAACTTGCCAAAACAGCCCTGCAAAATTTGCAGGGCTGTTTTGAAAATTCTTTTAGCAGATAAGAAAATCAGATATGCCAGTTAATCAGCTGCTCTAACAGTTCCTGCTTTCCGCTGATCTGTTTTGGTTCACCAACTTCTCTGGCATTTGTGCAGAGATCTTCCAAAGTCAGTTTTCCGGCTTCAAAATCGGCACCTTTCCCGGAGTCAAATGAAGTGTAGCGGTTTTTACGCATTCCTAAATATTCCGATTCATTCAAAATTTTATCAGCAACGGTGAGCGCCCGTGCGAAAGTGTCCATTCCCGAAATGTGGGCAATGAAAATATCTTCCAGGTCAGTGGAATTTCTACGCGTTTTGGCATCAAAATTTACTCCTCCGGTTTGAAAACCGCCCGCCTGCAATATTTCTAACATCGCCTCGGTAACTTCATAAATGTTTGTAGGAAACTCATCGGTATCCCATCCGTTCTGGTAGTCTCCCTTGTTGGCGTCGATGGAACCCAACAGTCCGGCATCGGCAGCCATGCGCAGATCGTGTGCAAAAGTGTGCCCTGCAAGTGTGGCGTGATTCACTTCAATATTCAGCTTAAAATCTTTATCGAGCCCAAAGTGGCGCAAAAAGCCGATTACCGTCTGCGAGTCGTAATCATATTGATGTTTTGTCGGCTCCATCGGTTTGGGTTCAATCAAAAAAGTGCCTTTGAAACCCTGTTTGCGACCATAGTCGCGCGCCATTCCCAAAAAGCGGGCAAGGTGCTCCACTTCACGGCGGGTGTTAGTGTTGTGCAGGCTCATATAACCTTCGCGCCCGCCCCAGAATACGTAATTTGAGCCGCCCAAAGCAATGGTGGCATCAATGGCATTTTTAATCTGAACTGCCGCATTGGAAACCACGCTGAAATCCGGATTGGTGGCAGCGCCGTTCATGTATCGTGGATTGGAAAAAACATTTGCAGTTCCCCAAAGCAACTGAACGCCTGAGGCTTTCTGCTTTTGTTTCAGCTCATCTACCATTCTTGTTAGACGGTTCTCAATTTCGAAAACCGTCCCGTTGCCCACAACATCCACATCGTGAAAACAGTAGAAAGGGATATTCATTTTGGTGATGAATTCAAATGCCGCGTCCATACGCTCCCGGGCAGCATCCATAACATCCGCCGCTCCATCCCACGGGAAAACTTTTGTGCCCGGACCAAACGGGTCTTCGCCGGTGCCACAGAAGGTGTGCCAGTAGGCAACGGCAAACCGAAAGTGTTCCTTCATTGTTTTGCCGGCAATAACCCTGTTTTCGTCATACCATTTGAAAGCCAGCGGATTTCTTGATTCCCTGCCTTCGTACTTTACCTGAGAAATTCCTTTGAAATACTCTTTGTTTCCGATTAATACTTCCATTTTTGCTGATTTATAAGTGATTACTGATTATTTAACTGCTTTTTAAGTTCCTTTTTCCATATATTGTATGCTTCCGCATACTGAGGTATTCTTACTTTTTCCGGTTCGATGGTCTCAGTTCTTTTGAGGTTTGCCAATGCTTCTTCTGCCGAAGCATAATATCCCGAACCGATTCCTGCTCCGAGAGCGGCGCCGGCTGAGCCGTCAGTATCATAAAGTTCGATGACAGCTCCGGTAACTCCGGCAAGAGTCTCCCGGAAAACCGGACTCAGAAACATGTTTACTTTGCCGGCACGAATAACCGAAACATGAATTCCCGTTTTTTCCATAATATCCAT
>CAYNOQ010000136.1:0-5073 GCA_964398855.1 uncultured Mariniphaga sp.
TGATGCATCTGCTTTTCGTTAAAAAAACAAAGGTAGAAAGAAATTTGAAGGTTTGCTGAGCACATCACGGAAAGAGCTCTGGACACAAAATCCCGGGACAGGTACAATCAAGATTGCAAGAATTCGCTAAACCGCAAATCGGCAAAATCGATCAATCAGTTTTCATCCTCTCACCAATTCCATAAATTTCTACTTAATCCCATTTAATCTCTCCATTCCACAGAATCCAACCGAACAAAATCCAACTTTCAAACTTCAGATTCGTCCCCTTTTGCCCTTTCGTTTTTTCCTTGTATTTTTGCAACGTATTTCAAAAAGAAAGAAAAATCCATGTTTGAAAATTTATCTGACAGGCTGGAGCGGTCGTTTAAACTGCTCAAGGGAGAAGGGAAAATCACGGAAATAAACGTGGCTGAAACCCTGAAAGACATTCGCAGGGCGCTGCTTGATGCCGACGTGAATTTCAGGATTGCCAAAACTTTTACCGATGACGTAAAAGAGAAGGCTCTGGGGCAGAATGTTCTGAGCGCCGTTAAGCCGGGGCAGCTGATGGTTAAAATTGTTAAGGATGAGCTGACAAACCTGATGGGCGTTTCGGCTGCCGACATTGATCTGGGCGGTTCTCCGTCAGTGATACTGATGTCGGGATTGCAGGGCTCGGGAAAAACCACCTTTTCGGGGAAGCTTGCCAATATGCTGAAACGCAAAAAAGGGAGACATCCCATGCTGGTAGCCTGCGACGTTTACCGCCCGGCAGCCATTGAGCAGCTGAAAGTGCTGGCAGAGCAGATTGGCGTTCCGGTTTACACCGAAGAAGGCAACATGGACCCTGTCAAAATTGCACAGGCAGCTATTAAGGAAGCCAAACGCAGCGGAAACGATGTGGTAATCATAGATACCGCAGGGCGATTAGCTATTGACGAGCAGATGATGAACGAAATAACTGCCATTAAAAAAGCGGTCAATCCCAATGAAATTCTTTTTGTGGTTGACTCCATGACCGGACAGGATGCCGTGAACACTGCCAAAGAATTTAACGACCGGCTCGATTTTAACGGTGTTGTGCTGACCAAACTGGACGGCGACACCCGCGGCGGGGCTGCACTCTCCATCCGCTCAGTAGTGGAAAAACCCATCAAATTTGTGGGAACCGGTGAAAAATTAGATGCCATAGACGTTTTCCATCCCGACAGGATGGCTGACCGTATTCTCGGCATGGGTGATATCGTCTCCCTTGTGGAAAAGGCACAGGAGCAATTTGATGAAGAAGAAGCACGAAGACTTCAGAAAAAACTTGCGAAAAACACATTCAACTTCAACGATTTTCTGAAACAGATCAATCAGGTAAAGAAGATGGGCGACCTCAAGGATGTGGTTTCCATGATTCCCGGCATGGGCAAAGCGATGCGAAACATGGACCTGGACGATGACGCTTTTAAGCACATTGAAGCAATAATATTTTCCATGACACCCGCCGAACGCGAAGACCCGGCGCTGATTAACGGAAGTCGTCGCAAAAGAATTGCCACCGGTTCGGGAACATCCATTCAGGAAGTGAACCAGCTGCTGAAGCAGTTTGCCGAAACCCGCAAAATGATGAGATTAGTTTCGCAGGGAAAAAATATCCAGCAAATGATGGGCAGCAGGATGCAGCAGGGAAGAAGATTTTAACAGAGAGATTGACGAAAAACTACATGGAGTTTGGGAGGAGGAATTCAATGGTGATTAAGTGGAGATTTGTGGGAATTAATGGAGATTAAGTAGGGATGTAAAAAATAGATATTGAAAGAGTTCTTTTAGAAAATGTTTGTCATTTTCTCCCCTTTAGGGGGAGTTAGAGGGGGCTTCTTTTTAAAAAATAATTATATGAAACTGATTGACGGGAAAAAAATTGCAGCTGAAATTAAGCAGGAAATCGCAGCTAAGGTTGCGGAATTGAAATCGAAAGGTGGAAAAACTCCGCATCTGGCGGCGGTTCTTGTCGGACATGATGGCGGCAGTGAAACCTATGTTGCCTATAAAATCAAGGACTGCGAAGAGGTTGGATTCAGGTCTTCGCTCATCCGCTATGAAGATGACGTTACCGAGACTGAGCTGCTGGCAAAAATTGATGAACTGAACAAGGACACCGATATTGACGGATTCATTGTGCAACTTCCCCTGCCGGCTCACATATCTGAGCAGAAAATCATTGAAGCCATCAATCCGAAAAAAGATGTGGACGGATTCCATCCCGAGAATGTCGGACGCATGGTAATTGGTCTGCCGTCATTCGTTTCTGCAACTCCTTTTGGAATTGTGGAGCTGCTCAAAAGATATAATATCGAAACCAGTGGCAAAGACTGCGTGATTGTTGGCAGAAGCAACATTGTGGGGCGACCGCTGAGCGTGCTTCTTTCGCAAAAGGCGATTAATGCAACAGTTACCGTTGCACACAGCCGTACCAAAAATTTAGAGGAAGTATGCAGAAATGCCGATATTTTGGTAGCCGCAATGGGCGTTCCCGAATTTATCAAAGGCAACATGGTGAAGGAAGGCGCCGTGGTAATTGACGTGGGAACTACCCGTGTAAAATCAGACGAAACCAAATCGGGATGGAAGCTGAAAGGAGACGTGCTCTTCAGCGAGGTAGCTCCCAAATGCTCATACATCACTCCCGTTCCCGGTGGCGTTGGTCCCATGACACGGGTCTCCCTGCTGCAAAACACCCTGCTTGCCGCAACCGGAGAGATTTATAAATAATTAGGAACCAGATTGGAGAGCAGCAAATTGTTCTCACTTTTTTTGGCAAGAATAGAAACGAATGGTTTCGTTCAGTGGAATTTTCGGCTTTAAGCTAAAAAATGAGCATACATAAAAAAACCTAAAACACAATATTTTCCTAAGAAATAGTCAGTTACGGATTTACGAAAATAAGCTTCGAATGTCAATTATAAAAATTTTGATTTTCAGGTGAAGGGCAATATACATTTTTTCAATAAAAGAACCAGATGAGTCATTTTTAAAATGTATCAGCCCGTTTTTTCAGGAGGTTTTGTCTCTTTATTTGTTAAAATAACAGCAGAACCATTTTATCCGCTAAATTTGTCATAAAATAGACAAAACATGAGAATTTCAATTATCGGCGCTTCCAAAGGGACAGGGCTTGCGGCTGTAAAAAGGGCTGTTGAGCGCGGGCATACGGTAAAAACGCTGTCAAGAACAAATCTGTCTTTGGAGCTAAGACCTTCGATCAACTCAATTATCGGAGATGCCACAAGGAAAGAGGATTTATCGGAAGCTATAGCGGATGCGGAAGGAGTTCTGATTATGCTTGGAAAAAGTAAAAACTTAGGCAAAACAACGCTGATGGAAGAGAGTATAAAAACGTTATTAGCCATTCACAACGAGCATCCCATCCGGGTTCCTGTCATTATTCTTTCGGGTTTTGGTGCCGGCGAAAGCCTGAAATATTCGGGTTTCTTTCCAAAGCTTGTTTTCAGAACATTGCTGAAAAAGGTTTATGACGACAAGCGGAAAATGGAGAACATAATCAAAGAATCTTCCATACTTTGGGAAGTGGTTCGTCCGGGTATGTTGCATGACGGAGCGCTGACAGAAAAGTACCGGATTGAGACCGAACTTTTCAAAGGAATCAACATCAAAAAAATCAGCCGGGCTGATGTTGCGGATTATATGATTAAAGAGATTGAAAAACCACAAAACCTGAGAAAATTCGTTTCGCTGACTTGCGATTAGTTATTTTTGAACAGAAAAATTAAAAACATTTTCGATTGATATGAATAGCAAATATTCAAAATTTCCAAAAGGAAGTTGCGTTCTATTCTTCAAAGATAAAATTTAAATTGTAAAAAATTGAGATGAAAAATTTCCTGCTCATTGGCGCTGCCGGATATATTGCACCCCGCCACCTGAAAGCCATTAAATATACGGGCAATAATCTCGTAGCAGCGCTTGACCCTTATGATGGTGCAGGTATTTTAGACAGCTATTTCCCGGAAGCTGACTTTTTTACCGAATTTGAGCGATTTGACCGTCATGTGGATAAACTTCGCCGGAAAGGAACCCGCATAGATTATGTGAGTATCTGCTCGCCCAACTTCCTGCACGATTCACACATTCGGTTCGGATTACGTGCTGGAGCCGATGTGATTTGCGAAAAACCTATTGTGCTGAATCCCTGGAATGTGGATGCACTTCGTGAAATTGAACAGGAAACCCAAAGAAATATTTATAATATATTGCAACTGCGCCTTCATCCAAGTGTTATTGAACTGAAAAACAGAATTGAGAACGGTGCACAGGATAAAATTTACGATATTGATCTCACCTATATCACTTCGCGCGGACACTGGTATTATACCAGCTGGAAAGGCAACATGGCAAAGTCGGGAGGAGTTGCCACCAACATTGGTGTTCACTTTTTTGATATGCTTATCTGGATTTTTGGCGATGTTGAAAAAAATGTCGTCCATTTGCACGAACATGACCGTGCTGCCGGATTTCTTCAATTGAAAAAAGCGCGTGTGCGCTGGTTTCTGAGCATTAACCACCAAACCATTCCCGACGAAATAAAAAAACAGGGGCTTCGCACTTTCCGCTCCATTACGATGGATGGCGAAACTTTCGAGTTCAGCGACGGCTTCACCGAACTGCACACCCGCAGCTATGAAAACATTCTTTCGGGAAAAGGTTTTCGCATCAATGAAACGGCAAAAGTGATCGAAACAGTTCATGCCATCAGAAACAGCCTGCCGGTGGGATTAAAAGGCGACTACCATCCGCTTGCAAAATTGCCCCTGTCAAAACATCCTTTTCAAAGAAACAGTTAAAAATGAAAATATTAGTTACCGGAACTGCCGGATTTATCGGTTATCATCTCGCAAAGCGCCTTCTGGAGCGCGGCGATACGGTTGTGGGAATTGACAACATCAACGATTTGGGCGATGTCAGTCTGAAATTTGCACGGTTGGCTGAAACCGGAATAAGTACGGAAGCCGAAAAGTGGCATGAAACTGTAAGTAGCGACAAATATCCCGGTTACAGTTTTGTTCGCATGAATCTTGAAGATAC
>CAYNOQ010000137.1:0-5000 GCA_964398855.1 uncultured Mariniphaga sp.
TTCTAACCGATGAATATGAGCAGGCAGTGAAAAAAGTTACTTCAGCAGATGACAATGAATTTGTCGATTTTCATGCCCGCCGCCTGGTAGAAATGGCGGGTCATATTATTATGAGCTACCTGTTGCTGAATGACAGCAACCGCGATGAAATGTTTTTGCGCTCAACACAGAATTACATCACTTTTGCAAAAACACAGGTGAAAGCCCATGCCGAATTTATCCGGGTATCGGAACTGAGCGACCTGGGAAATTATAAGTTTGAACTGTAGTAATTGAACATACTTTACATCATTAACCACTGCCCTTTACGACAGTGGTTTTTTTGACTCTATTTGATTGTGTGGTATAGTTTTTGCCGCTTATACGCAGTCAAAAATCAAAAAAAAGAATTATGAAAAAATTAACTTTTGTTCTATTAGCCCTGCTGTTTACCAATGCAGTTTTTGCACAGGAAGATGGAAATGCAGAAATAAAATCCACGGGTAACTTTGTTTACATTTCACAGCAATGTCTGGTGAATAATAATTCCGACGAGATAATCCTTGTTGACCGTGTGCTTTTAAAAAAAGAGCTGATTACATCGCTTGTTGTTCAGTCAGATGCGGTTCCAAAGCAAAAAACTTCACGCAAATTGCCGTCTAAACCGGGAAACTCCGTGATTGTTACTACCAGTGAAAAGGTGAATTTTACTGAAAGAACTTATGGCGGCGTTGCGATGAACAGAGCCGACAAGACTTATGAATTTATATTTGAAAACGGAGAATCTGCCGACTCTTTTGCCGACCGCCTGATAAAAGCAATTCGGTTTGATTAATATATTGCGCATTTACAGTTAAAACCTGACAGCGACACAGACCTGTCAGCGTTGTTAAGCGTTAATTTTTTAAACCGAACTTTCGATTTTTTTCCCGGTTACCCTTTGTCGGTCAATTCTTTTATATTTTTGCCCGACAATTTTGAAAACAATGACAGAAATACGAAATATTGCTATAATCGCTCACGTTGATCACGGAAAAACCACATTAGTTGACCGCATGTTACATCAGGGACACCTGTTCAGACAAAATAAGGAGGTTGGCGAACTGATATTAGACAACAACGATCTGGAGCGCGAGCGCGGAATTACCATACTTTCCAAGAATGTTTCCATTCGCTATAAGGATACAAAAATCAATATTATCGACACGCCCGGGCACTCCGATTTTGGCGGAGAAGTGGAGCGGGTGTTGAACATGGCTGATGGTGTTTTACTTATTGTAGATGCTTTTGAAGGTCCAATGCCCCAAACCCGTTTCGTTTTACAGAAAGCGCTCGAATTGGGGCTGAAACCTATTGTGGTAATAAACAAAGTCGATAAACCCAACTGCACTCCCGATATTGCGCAGGAGAAAGTGTTCGACCTTATGTTCAGTCTGGATGCCAATGAGGAGCAACTGGACTTTCCCACAGTTTATGGCTCTGCAAAAACCGGCTGGATGGGACCGGACTGGAAGGAGAAAACTGAGGATATCAGCTATCTGCTGGATGTTATTCTGAAGAATATTCCGCCGGCACTGCACCGCGAAGGTTCTTTGCAGATGCGCATTACATCACTTGACTATTCAACATATACCGGACGGATTGCAGTCGGGAAAATTGCCCGCGGGCAGCTGATACCCGGCTCAGCGATTTCTTTGGTGAAGCGCAATGGAACTGTTGTCAAATCGGTTGCAAAAGAGGTGTATGTTTTTGAGGGATTGGGTAAAGAACGTACAAAACAGCCTGTGCCATCCGGCGAGATTTGCGCCATATTTGGAATTGACGGATTCGATATTGGGGACACCATTGCCGATGCTCTGGAACCAGAAGGATTGAAACCTATCCAGCTTGACGAACCCACCATGAGCATGTTGTTTGTGGCAAACAACTCCCCGTTTTTCGGAAAATCGGGGAAATATGTTACTTCACGTCAGCTGCGCGAGCGTCTGTTAAAGGAAACCGAGAAAAATCTTGCCCTTAGGGTGGAGGAAACCAATTCGGCAGACTCGTTTTTAGTTTACGGACGCGGCATTTTACATCTTTCTATTTTGGTTGAAACCATGCGCCGCGAAGGCTACGAAATGCAGCTTGGGCAGCCAAAGGTAATTCTCAAAGAAATTGACGGAATTAAACACGAACCCGTGGAATATTTGACTATTCAGGCGCCTTTGGAGTTTTCCGGGAAGGTGATTGATCAGGTTACGCAACGAAAAGGCGATATTCTGAGCATTGAAGAAAAAGGCGACCGCTCTTTTTTAGAATTTGTGATTCCGTCACGCGGACTAATCGGATTACGAAATCAAATGCTCACTGCCACCGGCGGCGAGGCGGTAATGTCGCATCGCCTGAAAGGATACGAACCGTGGAAAGGAAACATGGGCGTTCCGCGCAACGGTGCACTCATCTCCATCGAAACAGGTGTTGCCATTGCCTATTCCATAGATAAAATGCAGGACAGGGGCCGCTTTTTTGTCGAACCGGGCGAGGAGGTGTATGCAGGGCAGGTAATCGGCGAAAATACACGGCAGGATGACCTGACCATCAATATTATCCGTACTAAAAAGCTCACCAATATGCGTGCTGCCGGCGCTGATGACAAAGCCGTCATTGCTCCTGCAATCAAGTTCTCATTGGAAGAAGCGATGGAATACATCCATCACGATGAATATCTTGAGGTTACGCCTGATAATCTGCGGATTCGTAAAATCTTTTTAGATGAGCATGAACGAAAACGCCATGCCAAAACTGCCGTGGAATAAACTTTTTTTTGCAGCAGCTTTTTAATCATTTTAGATTTCATCATTGTTCTGTTCTGATGTTTTCGGGCAGATTTAATCAGATTGTTTGCAGGGCAAAATGTGATTTACCGTGAGATTTTTTTACGGACGCAGAAATAAGTGAAATATTCGCCAAAGGATGGCTCAATGGAATTTGCAAAAATGACTAACTTCAGTTTCCTTTTACTCCTACTTTTATTAGTTTTACCGTAAAATCAGAATTGGAATTTTTTCAGAAAAATTCAACTGCAAACTGCATAGCGCAGTTTGTTTTTGGTGAATCAAATTAATTTAAGAGCATGAAGAAACAACTATTTTTATTTTTGGCGCTTTTCTTTCCTTTTATGGGTTTGGCTATCACGGTTGACAGCCTGAAATTTGTTGATGCAGCAGCTTTTCCGGTTATCGGAAAGGGATTTTCTGATACGCAGTCCCGCTATGAACGGTTGCCTGCCGCTCTGGAGAATCAGACAAGAAAACCTGTCTGGAATCTGTCAAAAAACAGCAGTGGTCTGGCTGTTCGCTTTCGCACCGCATCAACAGCTATCGGCGCCCGCTGGGAAGTTACCGGCGATGTAACCATGAACCATTTTGCGCCCACAGGCATCAAAGGATTAGATTTGTATTGCCTGAAAGATGGAAAGTGGCAATTTATAAAATCAGCTCAACCAGCCGGAAAATTGTCCGCAGTGGTTATCGTGCAAAATATGACTGGAGAAGAGATGGAATATATGCTTTATCTGCCTTTGTATGACGGATTAAAGAGCCTTGAAATCGGCATAACAAAGCAATCGGAAGTGAAAATGCCTGTTGTGAATTCTCCAAAAACCGGAAATCCGGTGGTATTTTACGGAACCAGCATCACGCAGGGCGGTTGTGCAAACCGCACAGGAATGGCTTATCCGTCTATTCTTTCGCGAATGCTTGATCGTGAAACCATAAATCTCGGTTTCAGCGGAAACGGACAGCTCGATTATGAAGTGGCTGAAGCGATGGCAACCATTCCGGCATCGTG
This sequence comes from uncultured Mariniphaga sp., assembly GCA_964398855.1. GTDB lineage: Bacteria > Bacteroidota > Bacteroidia > Bacteroidales > Prolixibacteraceae > Mariniphaga. Next base: position 3,811 of record CAYNOQ010000137.1, read on the forward strand.
CTATGTGATTGATTGTCTGCCTAATGTAAGCCCCGAGCAAATCAGTGATAAATATGTCCGTTTTCTTGAAATTATCCGGGAAAAACAGCCGAAAACGCCAATAATTTTAGTCGAAAATATCCTTTATACGCACATGTTTTTTGATCAGTCTCTTTTTACTCTGATTAACCGGAAGAATGAATTGTTAGCTCAGATATTCATGGAGCAGAAAAAGAGTGGCGATAAAAATATCTACTACGTAAAAGCCGACAAGTTAATCGGCAATGACCGGGAAGCAACTGTTGACGGCGTACATCTCACCGATTTGGGCTTTCTCCGCATGGCAGAAAATCTCTATCCTGCTATTCGTAAAAGGGTTCGTTAGCTGCAACTCTGGCAGCGATAAAAATATTTAAGGAAATACAATGATTAATAAATCAACAACACTTAAAGAACGATTCGGATCGATTCCGGTAGAGTTCGGATTCAAAGCAAAAATGAGAGTACATCAAGGCTGGTGGAGAACAAATATTTTAATTAAGGAACCTGCACCTTACCCGGGCAAATCAGATGAAACTATTTGCAATAGAATTTTAAACGGAAAGGAAAGTGGAAAGAATTTTCTAACAAACACCTAATATTTTGAATGTTGTTAAAGAAACACTTCAGCAACGTACAAAAACCAGTGTGGGAATCATCGAAGAAAGCAGATTGTTAAACAATCTGCTTTCAAGTCAACCCCTTTGTTTTAACTTTTTTGGTGAACTGTATGCCGATAAGAATTCTGGGTTGACAGTCCTTCAGGCATTTTATCCTGATATTACAAAATTGAGAAAAGTAATGTTCGAATTTGCACCGCCGGAAAATTTCACAAAAGACCGCTCTGCTTTTGATATTGCATTTGAAGTAGAAAAAGGGAATGAAATCAGTTTGATTGGGTTAGAATGCAAATACACAGATACTTTCTCTTACAAGCCATCAAAATTAGAAATCTTTTATGGCGATAAGGGAAATAAAAACTATGAAACATATTTTGAAATGGGATACTCCCCCCCGCAAATTTTCTCTTTACTTTTCAGCTGACAGGAACGAAGTCGGATAATTGCATTTGTCAGCTATTTTGCCGCCGGGTTCCCTGATCCACGTATCAAAAGCGCGCTTTCCTTCTTTCAGCACGATAACTCTTGCTCCGGGACCCGGGTCAAGTTCGT
>CAYNOQ010000138.1:0-4953 GCA_964398855.1 uncultured Mariniphaga sp.
CAAAGGTATAAGCATCGAAAACTTGTCCGTTGAAGAAGATGCCTTTTTGTGGTAAGTCGCTCTTTTCTGATTAATGTGGTTTTCCCGGATTGACGTGGACCGTTTATGCTCACTATCGGAAAATAGTTGTGCAGTTCTTTAATTTTATGTTCTGCTATTCTACTAATCATATTACAAAAATAGAATAATTTATACAGATTTGCAATTTGAGTTTAAATTAGTATAGTCTTTCATTGATATTTCCCGCAGATTTCGCAGATTTTTGTAAGCGGCAACTGACCACTTAACTGTCGCTTTGCAGTGAAGGATTTAAAAAGCCAGTCCGAAACTGAGTGCAACGCCGGCATCTTTGCTTTCGTTGCCGGTCCAAAGTGTGCCTTTGTCGAAGGCAAACTGCATGTCGGCAAAAAGATTTTTTGCTTTTCCGAAAGTATATTTAAACGCTGCCAGGGAATAGAATTGATTTCGTTCTTTTTCATACTTTGGCAAAAAGCGCCCCAGATTTCGGGAGCGGGTTGCCATCAGCCTGTATTCTAACGAGTGAATGATTTCACCCGAAATGCCAAAGTGCAACGCCGAAAAGCGGTTGTTCTCCGGTCCGCGGGGAGTTCCACCATCTGTATATCTGACAGGTCCGAACAGTGGAGTGCCTATAATAAACCCCTGATGCGTGAACCCCGACTGGTATTGCGAATGTGAAAAGTAGTTGTCGCCGCCTCTGGGGAGATGTTCTCCTGTTTCGGGGTCGTGGGGTGGTCCGCTCTGATGTATCGTGTGGATATATTCGATCAAAATTTTACGAATCAGCCTGCTTCTTTTCAGGTCTAAAAAAAGTGTGTAGAGATTGTCGGGATAATTTGCCAGATAAGTGCCTGAGCCGTCTTCAAAAATATGGGAAATCTGAAAAGTTGCATTCAGGTTTTTCATTGACCTGTCAAAAGAGAGCCGGTATTGCCCCAATTGATTGCCTAATGCGTTGGGAATGCCTAATTTTTCAAGAGTATAACTGCCTGAAAAAACCGCTTTAAGATAGTTTTTTAGGTTTTCTTTGTGATGTTCAGCATCAATTTCGCCACCCCAGAATACAAAATGGTCAATTCCGGCAGTTACGCGCAAAGCGTTTACCGAACCCATGCGCAATGAGAGGTTTTTATGATGCAGTTTGGCTTTGGGGACAATCCGGTCTTTCTCCAAAACTCCCTCTTCATACAATCCGGCAATGGAAAATATAGTGTTCCCGAGAGGGATAAATTCGTTTGTTCCGAAACGGAGCCGGGGATGCGGCGGGGCATTCCGGGTGATGTCAAAATTGCCGTTTGACGGCGAAAGTCCGGAAAATCGGAGGGAGTCGGCAAACAGACCTCCGGTTATCCGAAACAGCTTTGATTCAAATCCGCCAAACAGCTCCGTTAAGTTGTATTTGAAATTGGAGGTTTGTCTGAGGTTTGTGTTTATACCCGCAAAAAATGAGTTTTTTTCACCGGGAAGCGTATATGCAGTTTCTGTATAAAAATAGATGAATGAGTTGTGATGCTCCCCGGTCTCTATCTGCCCCAATTTATTTGCCCAAAAATAGAACGGCTGGCGTCCGTTGGTACTCAGCAGTGTTTCCACACTTGCTCTTCCGTTTACGGAAAGTATTTGTGCATCAGCAAAGCGGAAAGCAAAAGTGAGCAAAATCAGAACAGTAAATTTTTGCCGGCAAGGTGTTGATTTAATGTTTTTTCTGTATTTCATTCAATTGTTGTTAAGCATTTCCCGGAAGTTTCACCGTTTCGGGATAGCTATTTTCTTTAAGAATAATGTTCGGCAAATTTACATAAAATTGCCCGGGTTCAAATTTTACCTTCCGCGTGTAACCCGGTTAAATCTTACTTTATAGATGTACACCGGCGCTATTTGATACTTATTCGTTTGTCAAACGGAAACACATTCGATTCAACATGAGCAGATTTCATCAGAATTTCAAACTCTTTCACCAGCTCCGGATGCTCTTCGGCTAAATTGTTTTGCTCTCCCGGATCTTTGATGAGGTTGTATAACTCCACTGTGGTTTTTACCGGGCTATACACATTGTTGTTTACCAGTTTCCAGTCTCCTTTCCTGAGCGCTTTTCGCCCTCCCAATTCGTGAAATTCCCAGTAGAGATAGTCGTGCTGTTTTTGTTTTGGTTGACCAAGCAGTGTTGGTAAAAACGAAATGCCATCCATATTTTCCGGAGCTTTGGCTCCGGTGATTTCTGCAACAGTCGGGTAAACATCCCAAAATGCAGAAATGTGGTTGGTGACTGAGCCCGGTTCAATTTTTCCTTCCCATACTGCTAACATCGGCACACGGATTCCACCCTCATATAAATCACGCTTATAACCCCTGAAAATTCCGTTGGAACTGAAATAATCAGGGTCGGCGCCGCCTTCCAGATGAGGACCGTTATCGGAAGTGAAAATGATAATTGTGTTTTCATAAATGCCAAGTTCCTTTAGTTTTGCAACAATCTCGCCCACACAATCATCTAACACGTTAATCATGGCAGCAAATGCAGCATGTGATTCAGGTTGTGAGCCATAGGGTCCCAACCGGTACTCTTCGCCGTCATCAACTCCCTTGAATTCATTTTCAGGATTATACTTTCCCCTGTGTTTTTCCATATACTTCTCAGGTGCAAAAAGCTCTGCGTGTGGAATTGTTGTGGGGTAAAACATAAAAAAGGGCTTATTCTTATTATTTTCAATGAAACGGAGCGCCTGCCGGTGGATGACGTCCGGTGCATATTGCCCGGTTTGCATGCCCTGATTTTCTTCTAAAATCACTTTTTCCTGATTGTGCCACAAGTAGTAAGGATAATAATTGTGCGCCAGCCGCTGGCAGTTATATCCGAAAAACTCGTCAAATCCCTGATTATTGGGGTCTCCTTCGGAGCCGGGATAACCAAGTCCCCATTTGCCAAAAGCGCCGGTGGCATATCCGGCATCCTTCAACGCTTCGGCAAGCGTGTATGCCTCAGCTTCTAACGGATACTGTCCTTCAGGCTGCCACTCCTTATTGCCGCGAATAAAAGTGTGCCCGGTATGTTGTCCGGTCATCAATGATGAGCGTGATGGAGCACAAACCGTGGTACCGGCATAGTGCTGTGTGAATTTTATTCCGGTTTCGGCAAGCTTGTCGATGTTGGGCGTTGAAAAACGCTGCTGTCCGTAACAGCTTAAATCGCCATAGCCCATGTCATCTGCCAAAATATAGACGATGTTGGGTTTTTGCGGTACAGCTTCTCCTTTTTGCGGGCTTTTGCAGGCAACGAAACAGAGAAGTAAGACCGGGAAAAGACAAGTTATTTTCTTCATTGTTTTATTGACTGTAATTTTATTATTTCAACTCCAACTGCTCAATATTTTGAAACTTCGCTCCCCGTAAGTTCTGAAAAATTTCTATCATCTCCTTTAATTTTTCCGGATGCGATTTTGCAAGATTTTCCTGTTCACCAATATCGTCATCGAGATTGTATAGCTGAAATTCGGGGGAGTTTCCCAATTCAATATTCACATTTTCATTTTTTGCAGGACCTTTGTAGGGAGGTATCATTGCCCAATTTCCTTTCCGAAGTGCCGTGCGGGTGGCTGCTTCGGTGATGAGCTCTTCACGTCCACGATTGCTTTTTCCTAAAAAAACATCAAGCAGGTTTTCACTGTCGGGAACTGTTTCCTCACTGCCTACCAATTTTGCAAGCGAAGTGAACAGGTCAAGCTGCGATGCCATCGCATCGGAAACTGAAGGTTCAATTTTTCCCTTCCAGTAGGTGATGAAAGGAACTCTTGTTCCGGCTTCAAACAGACTGTATTTCCCGCCACGGAGCGCTCCCCAAGGTTTGTGGCTGCCCAGTTTTTCCACGGCATCATCATAATAGCCATCGTTGACAACCGGGCCGTTATCGCTGGAGAAGATTATCAGCGTGTTTTCGAGTAGCCCTTCAGCATTGAGGGTTTTCATCAATTCACCTACGCACCAGTCGGCTTCCACAATCACATCGCCTCTGGGTCCCATACCCGACGAACCGGCAAAACGAGGATGAGGTATCCGTGGTACATGTGGCTGATGCAGTGCATAATAGAGAAAAAATGGATTTTCTTTTTCATTTTTGATGAACTCCTGTGCTTTTTTTAGGAAATCGTCAGCCATGTTTTCATCAATCCACATGGCAGATTTGCCGCCTTTTTGAAAACCAATTCGCGGAATTCCGTTATGAACCGAGTTGTTGTGTCCGTGGTGCCACATCATTTTGTAGCACAATTCAGGATTGGTGAGTGCAGTAGGTTCGCCTTCAAAATTCTTTTGGTAATTCACATAGAGTGGGTCATCGGAATCTAACCCAACGACATATCCGTTTTCGAGATAGACTGTTGGCGTGCGGTCAACGGTGGCAGCCATGATGTAGGAATAGTCGAACCCGACTTCGTTTGGTCCGGGCGATATGCGGCTGTTCCAGTCCACGTCGCCGATACCTAACCCCAAATGCCATTTGCCCACAATTCCGGTACTGTATCCCTGCGCTTTCAGCATTTTTGGAATGGTCATTTTTAGTGTATCAATGATGAGCGGCGCATTTCCCGGAAGAATTCTGGCACTTTGATTTCTCCATGGATATTCTCCTGTCAGCAGCGCATAGCGACTGGGTGTACAGGTGGCAGAAGTTGCATAACAGGTGGTAAACCGGATGCCGCCATCTGCCAGCTTGTCGATGTTTGGCGTTTGCAGATCGGCGCCATAGGCGCCAACATCGCCAAAGCCCAAATCATCGCAATAGATGATAATGATGTTGGGGGTTTGTGGTGCAGCCTCCCGTTCCTGCCGGTTTTGACAGGCAATAAATAGTGTGAAACAAATCAATACTGAAATAATTTTCATGGCTTTTTTTAAAATGTGAATTTAAGACTTTTTTTAATCTGTTTCGGATTTATT
>CAYNOQ010000139.1:0-4930 GCA_964398855.1 uncultured Mariniphaga sp.
AACCAGGAGTAAAGCAGGGTTTTTGATAAATTTGACTTTTTGGAGGGGAAAGAGATAACAGCACTTATAATTTAAAACTGTTCAAATACTTAATTAAAATGCAGGAATCACAAACAGCAGCCCGGACATCCCACAGAATTCTCTTTTTTAACACATTGGCTTTTACACTGAGCTTTGCCGCCTGGATGATAAACGGAGTATTGGTTACATTTCTGGTAAACAACGGGATTTTTCAGTGGAGTTCCGTGCAGATAGGATGGTTGTTAGGAGTTCCCGTTCTTGTAGGCTCCATTTTACGACTGCCAGTAGGGATGCTCACCGACCGCTTTGGCGGCAGGTGGATAATGAGCCTGATTCTCGTTGCTTCTGCAATTCCCATGTTTTTGCTCTCCGGGTCCGGCAGCTATTCATCCTTTCTGATTTTCAGCTTTGGTTTCGGAATTTCGGGCAGCAGCTTTGCTGCCGGAGTGGCTTATACATCTTTATGGTATCCAGGGGAAAAACAGGGGACGGTGTTAGGAATTTTTGGCGCCGGAAATATTGGTGCGGCGCTTACCACGTTGCTTGCTCCGACACTGCTCCGGCATTTTACGCGAGATGGTGTTCATCTCGACGGCTGGAGAATGCTGCCCAAATGGTACGCCTTGGTGTTGCTTGTTATGGCGATACTTTTTTTTATCGGAACCGTGAATAAAAAACCTGCTGAAGTCAAATCCATGGTGCAGCGTCTGGCGCCGTTAAAAGCAAAAAGGGTGTGGCGCTTCGGACTCTATTATTACTTTGTGTTTGGAAGTATTGTGGCATTGGCTCAGTGGCTGATTCCCTACTACGTCAATGTTTATACGCTTTCCATTGTTGCTGCCGGATTTATGGCTTCCGCATTCAGTCTGCCGGCAGGCGCTGTCCGTATAATCGGGGGTTTGCTCTCCGACAGGTATGGCGCCCGAAAAATTTTGCTCTGGGTTTTTGGATTAAGCATTGTTTTTTTGTTTTTTCTTTTTGTGCCCAGAATGGAAATTCAGGCTCCGGGACAAGGTGTTATGTCGGGCAGGGATGGCGAAGTAACAGCGGTTACCGACAGTCTGATTATGGTTGATGAAGCAGCTCATCTGCTGAATAAGAAAATAACAAACGACTCTGATATTAAAATCCGTTTTGGCATCCACAACGATCAGGAAGGATTTTTAATTTTGCCAAATGTTACCGGCTGGCAGGAGCCGGTGGTTTCCGTTGGCGACAGGGTAGTAAAGGGACAGCTGCTTGCAAGGGGAATCACTCATATCTATTTTCAGGCAAACAGGTGGATTCTTTTCGGCTTTGTGTTTCTCATCGGAATTTTGATGGGATTTGGCACTGCGGCAGTTTTTAAGCACATATCGGATTACTACCCCAATGAAATGGGCACGGTTGGCGGTATTGTGGGCGTAATTGGCGGATTGGGCGGTTTTTTTAATCCAATTGTTTTTGGATATTTGCTGAGTATCACCGGATTGTGGACTTCCTGCTGGGTTTTTCTGTTTATTATTGGTGGTGCCTGTCTGATAATTCAGCGCTTAGCAATAGCCCGAACGCGAACAAATAAGCAATGATTTCTGTCAATGATTATAATATTTCAGAACAGTTTTAAATTTTTAAAAAGTTGAGCATTGAATCCTGAAACTGCGCATAACCGTCCCGGAGAATATTTCGCGAGAATAAAAATGTTAATCGGCGATTTATCGCCCGGTTATTTTGCCATGGTTATGGCAACCGGAATTGTATCAATCGCCTGCCATTTCATAGCAATGCAATTACTTGCTATTTCCCTGTTCTGGTTAAATCTGGCTGTTTTCATTATTTTGGGCTGCTGCAATTTTTTAAGGATTTTATGGTTCAGAAAAAGAGTTTTAAACGATCTGCTTGACCATGTGCGGGGAATGGGTTTTTTTACCGGCGTTGCCGCCACTTCAATCATCGCGGTTCAGTTTATCGTTTTGTTTGACAATTTTCAGATCAGTCTCATACTTTGCATAGCTGCAATTGTTTTGTGGATGCTGATTACCTATACAGTCTTTACAAACATCACGATAAAGCCCGAAAAACCGTCATTTGCTGAAGGAATAAACGGTTCCTGGCTACTGGCAGTGGTTGCCACACAAAGTCTGGCGGTACTGAGCGCCAGATTGTCAATGCACTATACGGATTATAAGTTGATTCTGAACTTTTTTGCATTTTCCATGTGGCTGTGGAGTGGCATGATGTATATCTGGATGATTTCGCTCATTTTTTACCGCTATGCTTTTTTCAAATTTTCGCCGGGAGACCTGACGCCCCCGTACTGGATTAACATGGGCGCCATGGCAATTTCAGTTCTGGCTGGTTCGCTGCTGATTATGAACACACCCGACGCTCCTTTTCTCTACTCCACGCTCGCTTTTTTGAAGGGTTTTACGATTTTTTACTGGGCTACCGGAACCTGGTGGATTCCCATGCTGTTCATTCTGGCAATCTGGAGACATGTTTATAAAAAATTTCCGCTCAAATACGACCCGCTCTATTGGGGTGCAGTTTTCCCGTTGGGAATGTACACCGCTTCCACTTTTGAAATGGCAAAAGCGATGGACCTTGATTTTTTGCTGTTCATCCCGAAATATTTCATCTACATCGCATTGGTCGCATGGGCTGTAACCTTTTGGGGATTTATTCAAAAACTTATTATTCAACTGTCGAAAGATTAGCAATGAGCTTGTAGTAAGGGAGTTGCTAAAAAATAAAGGCTATTATGGCAGTCTTTCCGCCAGATACTGATGCCAACTGTTCACATACCGGAGACTCAGCGCAATGGAGCGGATTGGGTTTCGGATAAATTGACGGGGCGATGCCATGCCGTCAACAATTGCCGGCAAAATGCTGAAAGCATTGTTTATTGCTAAATAGAGCTGTTTAAAGCCTGTCTTGAAGAAAAGTCTTTGCAGCACAGGTGCGCGAAGCTCGGTACTCACGCCCGAAAATCCCAAAACCACAACCAAAGCACGCAGCACCATTGAAAGTCCCTGAGAGAGCGCTTCAAGTTTTCCTTCAATCCCCGATGCTGATGTTTTGCCAAAAAACAGGGCAAGCAGGATGATAACTAACAGCTGCATCCAGAACATCCATTTTTTTAGTCTGCGCACTGCAATACGGTATCTCAGGGCGATAAAAGCAAAATAGGGAAGCACAATAAGCAGCGAATAACCGGGGTTGAGTTTTGCCAGTCCGTAGAGCAGAAGCGGAATCAGGATAATGTGCAGCAGAAGCAGGGCAGGAGAGTAGTTGCCCTGTGGTTCGCCCGGTTTCCAGTTTCCGTTGCCTAATGCTTCCGAGAAGTCGGGGAGGCTGCTGTCTTGCTCTTGAAGTGCCCGGCTTCCGATAAAGAATCCGGCAAAAGCTGCCAATATTCCCAAAATTGCATAGATCAGAAAAAGTGAGAGTACTACATAAAAAGTGTTGGCGTTAGGCAATCCCATTTTGAAAACGGCAAACCGGAACATTTCTTCATAAATTTGAAAAATATCCCATCCGTAGAGCATAAACAGATGAATTATTTTGTGCATCAGTGCGCCCAACATCGTGAGTGCGCCGGCAATGGCATAGCCGACCAGATTTTTTCCCAGCAGGCGAACGGAAAGTTCCAGCACAACTCCTTCCATCGTTATGGCAATCATGGGACCCAGAATTACCGCACTGGGAGAGATGGATTTCATAAGTGCGGTTATGATTCCTGCCCGCCAGATGATGCCGGGTTGTTTCCAGATTTGATAAAAACCTATAACCAAAGTGATGGAAATCAGCGTAAGAAAAGTTCCCGAAAAGGGAATTTTCAGGTTGTGCAGAAAACTTCCGGCAACAATTTCAATTCCTGCCCACAAGCCCGCCAAAACGGATGCTTTTGTCCATTTATGATTTTTTAAATCGGTAGCCATAATTTTTCACTTTCACGCAGTTCGTCCGGGTTATTTATATTATAAAAGGTGTGAGAAACATAAAATTCCCTGATTTTTTCGGCAGGAATTAACCGGTAATCAGTTTCTGCAATAATTCCTTTCAGTTTCAGCCTGTTTTGAGTCAGCGCTTTTTCAAGCTGGGGTAGAATGTCTTTGCTGTAAACAGCGCACAAAGTTTGCCACTGTCCGTTTTCGTCCACAGGTAAAACCACATCTGCCGGGTTTCCGGCAACTTCATCAAGCAGAAATTTCAATAATTCAGCAGATACGAAAGGCATGTCGCAGGAAAGAACCAAATTCAGCTTGGTTTTTGATTGGGAAAGCGCAGAGAAAATACCGCTAACAGGACCACAATTCGGATAAATGTCTTTAACCACGCGCAGATTTTCATACTGTAACGGCGCTGAACCGACGCTTAATAAAATCTCAGAACTGACTGTTTTCAATGTATTCAGCGCATAGCTGATTAACGGCTTTCCATTTAACCGGACAAAAGCCTTGTCGGTTCCCATGCGTTTGCTCTCTCCGCCTGCTAATATTATGCCTGTTACCCGGGAATTCATTGTTTCAGACTTTCGGTTTTAAGTGTTATGCTGTGATATTCCAATGCCCGGATAATTTGTTTTGCTGCATTTTCAGGGTCTGAAAAATCATCGGGATAAAAAACTGCTTCCGGCTGAATATTCCATCGCTTCAAAATTTGTGGTAAGTTTTTGGACTTCGTTGTAAAAATCAAGGGTTCGGGCAGATGCAACTGATTTGAAAAGGCGTTGTGCCACACCATTCCATGCAATTCAAAATAGCCGATTTCATCAAGAACAAGCACACTTTTTCCTGATTTTTCTATCTGTTCCATCCACTCTGTTCCGATAGGAATTGCCTGCTCATTGATTTGAAAGTGCATGGGTCTTTTGTCGGGCTGGCTGATTCTGGTCATCAGCAAAATTTTTTCCTGCGTTCTTATATTT
>CAYNOQ010000140.1:0-1448 GCA_964398855.1 uncultured Mariniphaga sp.
GTAGCTTGTCAGCAATCTTTTTGCCCGGCTTTATCTTTCAAAATCCGGTATGCTTTCAGATATTTATTCAGGCGTTTCATATCCAATTCGTTAAGTTCTGTAAAACGGGTTATATCCATATTGTCCAGCAAATCATTGATTTTCACCTGTACTGCAACAGGATTTTGAGCAATTCTTTCTATAAATTTTTCATAATCTTCGCTCTCCGACTTTTTGGTAACACAACGCAAAGCCGCAATCACTTCAGCAGAAAAACCCTCGTTTTCAAGTGCTTCAAAAGTCCAGTCGCTATCTTCTACGACATCGTGTAAAACCCCGCAAATTTTCTCGATTTCCGTTTTTCCGCGTTCCATAACGCGAAATGGATGCAGAATATACGCTGCACCCGATTTATCTTTTTGCCCTTTGTGAGCAGAAACGGCTATTTCAATGGCTTTTGTTAATGTTGACATATTTTTTCTTTTGACAAATTTAGTCTCTTCCAATTATTTAAAAAATAATATTTGTTATGTGCTAAAGCTACATGTCAAGGAAAATGTTTCAACTTCACATAATGATAATGTACTAATAATACACTCAAAATTTCACAAACTTTTTTACGGAAGTTGTACTGTTGCTAAATCTGACGAAATAATGTCCGGGCAAGAGATGCGCAGTATCAATAGTTATCTGTTCAATTAAAACTCCTTTGTAAACAGTTTGTCCTAACATATTCACAATCTCGAAAATTAACTTTTCGCTATTGCTTTTGGCTTCAAGTGTAAGTTCAGTTTCAACCGGATTTGGGTAAATATTGATCTCTTTCGGTAAATCCGAGACATTGACATCCGTCAGCACTGCATATATGCTATTGGATGGTTGCGAGCTGCATCCCGAAAGTGCTACTTTCACATAGTATTCACCACTTTTTGCCGGAATAAATTCCTGCTCTTCTACATCTGTAATCAATTCACCCTCATAATACCACTGGTTTCCAAAGGGTGCATCTGAATGGAGGGTGTTGTCTATGAGTGAAATTGCCGGAGTTGCCGGTATAATATTAACCGTAACAGGTAAAGCTGCAAAACCGCCAGAACCGCATGAATTGACAGGTGTAACCGTGATTTCACCCGGCTTGGCTTCGTCGCCAAAACTTACCTCAATACTATTTGTTGTGCTTGAACCCGTTGCTCCCGGTGGCAACAACCAGATATAAGTATCTGCGTTTTCAATATGAGAAACGGAGTAAATTACTGAGCTCTCACCGGCACAAACTTCTGATTCTCCAACAATTGCATCCGGTTGTTCCGGTGGATTATTTACAGTTATTGCTTTTGAAACAGCAGCGCTGTTTCCGCAGGAATTTGAAGCTTTTACAGAAATATTCCCCGATTTGGCTTCGGCGCCAAAACTGACCTCAATACTATTTGTTGTGCTTGAACCCGTTGCTCCCGGTGGCAACAACCAGA
>CAYNOQ010000140.1:1548-4913 GCA_964398855.1 uncultured Mariniphaga sp.
ACCTCAATACTATTTGTTGTGCTTGAACCCGTTGCTCCCGGTGGCAACAACCAGATATAAGTATCTGCGTTTTCAATATGAGAAACGGAGTAAATTACTGAGCTCTCACCGGCACAAACTTCTGATTCTCCAACAATTGCATCCGGTTGTTCCGGTGGATTATTTACAGTTATTGCTTTTGAAACAGCAGCGCTGTTTCCGCAGGAATTTGATGCTTTTACAGAAATGTTTCCAGATTTGGCATTGGTGTCAAAATCGACTAAAATGGTGTTGGCTGTACTTGAACCTGTTACGCCCTGAGGTAACGTCCAGATATAACTTTCGGCGTTTTCAATTTTGGGAACGGAATAGACGACATAGCTTTGCCCGGCACAAACTTCTGATTCTCCATTAATTACATTCGGCTTACCGGGTAATGAATTTATGGCGATATATTTTGAAGTGGACGTTCCGCTACCCAGTGAATTTAAACCTTTAACGAAAATATTTCCTGACCTTGCGTTGGCACCAAAACTGACTTGAATGCTATTGGTTGTGCTTAACCCCGTTGCGCCCTGTGGCAGCGTCCATATATAGGAATCGGCATTCTGAATCTCCGCAACAGAATAGGTTACTGAACCATCTCCGGCACAAACAGCTGACAGACCGGCAATTGCTCCCGGCTTTTCGGGCAGGGAGAGTACCGTTATCGCCTTTGAAACTGCATCACTGTTTCCGCATCCGTTTGTCGCCTTAACGGAAATATTTCCCGATTTGGCATTGGCTCCAAAACTGACTTCAATGCTGTTGGTTGTGCTTGAGCCGGTTGCTCCCGGCGGTAGCACCCAGATATAGGAGTCGGCATTTTCAACTTCGGAGACGGAATAAACTACGCCACTTTGTCCGGTACTCACATCGGAGTCTCCGTTTATGGAGAGTGGTTTTTCGGGAAAAGGATTCACGGTGACGGCTTTGGTAGCGGGAGCACCGGCGTTGCAGGCATTTGCTCCGCTGACCGTGATGTCTCCCGATATTGCATTGGTCCCAAAATTGACCCGGATGGTGTTGGTTGAGCTTGACCCGGCTGTACCTTGCGGCAACGTCCAGATGTAGGCGGTGGCATTTTCAATTTCCGGAACAGTATAGATAACCTGATTTTGCCCGGCGCAAACTTCCGAGCTTCCGCTGATATTTCCGGCACCCCCAACACTGCTTAGATCAGGCAGCACAATTGTTTTAAAAAATCGGTTTGAATAATTAAGGCTTTCATTCAGAATGTATTGTCCACACTCAATATTGTTGCTGTTGATATTTCTGTAACTTTTTGGCGAGATGCCATAATGCATCAAATCATTGCTGCTGTTGACGTGTCCAATCAGGTGAGCGTGCCCCAGTTCATGCAGAACAACCGTTTCAAAATCGTACTGACCGGGCAGTATATTATCCCGGTCATAGCACCAGTTTCTGCTGTTTGAAAGGGTGATGTCAGCTTCTTTTAAAACCCATCCCGAGTTGCCCTTAGCCTGAAAAAATGTGGAAGTAACGGCTAAACTGCTTCCGACATTGCCGAAAGAGATCGAGCAAATATCGTCTGCTCCTGACGTTGCACCGGTTGGCTCGCCAACTCTCCACGGAATTTGAGTTTTGCAGGACCACTGATTAATTGATTTAATTACCAGACTTTCTGCCTGAGCATTTGATGCAACATTTGTGTTCAGTTGCCAGGTGTAACCGCCTGAGCCATCAGCGTTTATCAACATTGTCGGCTCATTGTCATTGTCAAGGCAAGCGTATCTTATGGTGAGGGTTTGTACACTTTCGGCGTATTCTCCATCGATTTTTACACGAACTTTTCCAGTGCTGGCACGGGACGGAATCATTAGCTGAATCAGTGTGTCCGACCAGGATGTAATATCAAAACCGGAATCGGTGAATGAACTTGTTGGAGAATCAGCATTCACAAACCACACTTCCCCCGACTGCTGCTTTTCTCCAAAACCGTTTCCCCGGATAGTGAGCGGGGATCGTGTTCCGGCAGTTGAGGTGGTTGGGGATATGCCTGTTATTGAGTGAGTTGCCGCAGCGCTTTTGAGCTCCAAATCTTTTGCAGGTATAATGCCTTTTCGTTTGAGTTGAAGACATTTTAAAATGAAATCGCCAATCTCTTTGTCAGTGACAGGCAAAGGTTCAAAAATTACGGGTGCGGCAACTTCATATTCAATAAAGCCTTGATAATCATCAAGCAGCATGAATTTTCCGGGAGAAAGATTCAATTCTCCGTTTCCCGAAACGAAATGCTTTAAAACAAAAAAACCGGTTTTCCCCTTTTTGAGATGGGAAGAAGTGCTCACACTTTGCCAGATACTGTCTAAAATTCCGCCTTTTTCAATGATTTCAAGCTCTTCTGTTTCAGCACCTTTTAATATTTCCAAAACGGTTATTTTGTAGGAAGTGTAAATGTTCCGGTGTGCATTGTCCCAGAAGGGAGCTAAGTCTGCCACTTTTCCGTAAACTACCAGATCGGACTGCGTGATTCTGTTTGTCAGCGAAACGGAATCTTTGTTTTGTGCATAGCCTGCAACAGCAATGAACGGGAAAAATATCAGCAGTAAGAGCTTCTTCATCAAGTTGATTGTTAATGTTTGTGGATTCAAAAATAAAATTTTAAATCAGGAATTAAACAATTTCACAAACAAGCTCGCTTTGCAAAATGTTTTTTTGAGCTGTTCTTTAATAAATTGTACGATTTTCCGGTTTTTAAACGGAATGAACCGATTTCGTTTGCTTTGTGAGAAAAAGTGCTAATTTTGCGGCGTTTTTGAAACAGCAATCTCTTTTCCGCATTTAGGCGGAATACATTGCCAACATTAATTAAATATTTTCAGAGATGGATTTAATAAAAATTGCAGAAAACGAGTTTAGGGTTGACAAAGAGTACCCGGATTTCTCTGCCGGTGATTCCGTAACCGTTAGCTACCTGATACGTGAAGGAAATAAGGAGCGTATCCAGAATTTTCGCGGAGTTGTGCTTCAGATTAAAGGAACCGGAAATACCAAAACATTTACCGTTCGTAAAATGTCGGGGAATATTGGTGTTGAAAGAATTTTTCCGCTCTATTCACCTTTCATCGACAAGATTGAAGTGAACAAAAGAGGTAAAGTACGCAGGAAAAGATTGTTCTATTTGCGCGGACGTACGGGTAAAAAAGCACGTATTAAGGAAAGAAGATTTTAAGCGCAGATTATTGCACACAAAAGATTTTTCAAAAAAGGCAGCAGGAGAATTTTCCCTGCTGCCTTTTTTGTTAACCACAGTGCCTCCCAAAGGCAGATAAGCTTTGACACCCATGTTTTCTCTGTGCCTCTCCGAGCCCTCTGTGGTGAAT
>CAYNOQ010000141.1:0-4900 GCA_964398855.1 uncultured Mariniphaga sp.
GTCGGGCTGGCTGATTCTGGTCATCAGCAAAATTTTTTCCTGCGTTCTTATATTTATAATATAATAGCTGTCAGTCATTTCATCGTTGTAAGCATAAAATCCGCGTAAAGCAAAATTTTTTTCAGAGAGTATCGGAATTAGTTTTTGCAAAAAAAGGGTTTTTCCTGTTTTTTTTTCACCGGATATTATAAAGACCAGTTTTCTCATGCTGCCTGCAATTCGTGATGTTGAGCAAATATAGAGATTATTGTCAGAAAATCTTCATTAAGGATAAAAAGATAAATAATTCGTTTTTATTTGTTTTATCCGATAAAGAAATTATATTTGTTGAATCAAAATTCAAACATGTTTGCCATGCACAGACCAATTGTTCTAATCACACTTTTCTGGTTTCTGTTCCAAAGCGCTTCAATTCATGCCCAGTCGGGCGGCGAGGGTTTATTCAAGGCGGATTGTGCTGCATGTCACACCATTAACGGCGGACGATTAATCGGTCCTGACCTTGCCGGCATCAATGAACTGAGGGAGCAATCCTGGCTGATTTCCTTTATCCGTTCTTCGCAAAAAATGATAAAATCCGGCGATTCGCTTGCTGTGGCAATTTATAACGAATACAGTAAATTGCCCATGCCCGACCACAACTGGAGCGATGATCAGATTATCAGCGTTCTGAATTATATCCGCGAAACGGAAGACCCTTTGCTGACTCAGGCTTCCGCAGAACAGCAGGTTCCGGATTCTGTCCTTCAGCAGGTCTATATTTCCTATTCCGACCCGAAATTTCTCAAAGGGAAGGCGCTGTTTTATGGTTACGAAAAATTCACCAACGGTGCAACCACCTGCACTACATGTCATTATGCAAATGACGGCTCTATTCTTGGCGGTGGAAAATTAGCGATGGATTTAACCGGTTCCTACGGAAGATTGGGAGCAACGGGAATTCAGGCAATACTCACCAATCCGCCTTATCCGGCTATGAATGCGGCGCTGCGCAACCATAAACTGACCGATGACGAAAAAGAGGCATTGACGGTTATGCTTCAGTTTGTGAACGACCGTGATGCCGACAAACCGGAAACTTCGCGGGCTGAGATGATCTTTTTATTATTGGGCGTGATTCTCGCCATTTTCTTTCTGTCGCACATTTACGTTGCTTACGATCACAGAATATTGCCATCATAATTATTCATAACAGTTTCAAAATTAAAAACTTAAGTCAATGAGTTGGATTAAAGACATGATTTCCCCAAAGACCCGGAAGTGGGAAGAGTTTTACCGTAATCGCTGGCAATACGATAAAGTGGTCAGAAGTACGCACGGCGTCAATTGCACCGGCGGTTGCAGCTGGAATATTCATGTAAAAGACGGGATTGTTGTTTCGGAATATCAGGCTTTGGACTATCCGCTGTTAGAGAGCAGTCTGCCGCATTATGAACCGCGGGGGTGTCAGCGGGGCATCTCTTTTTCATGGTATTTATACAGTCCGGTGAGGGTAAAATATCCCTTGATTCGCGGTGCGCTCATTGACCTTTACCGTGCCGAAAAAGAAAAAACCGGCGATGCCTTGACCGCATGGCAAAATATTCAGCAGGACTCCCAAAAGCGAAAACGCTACCAGAAAGCCCGCGGGAAGGGAGGATTCCGAAGAATCAGCTGGGATGAGGCGTTAGAAATTGTTGGCGCTGCCAATATTTATACGGCAAAAAAATATGGACCCGACCGTGTGGTCGGCTTTTCACCTATCCCTGCCATGTCGATGATGAGCTTTGCCGCCGGCTTTCGGTTTTTACAGCTGTTTGGCGGCGTTAACCTGAGTTTTTACGACTGGTATTGCGATCTGCCCAATGCGTTTCCCGAAATATGGGGCGAACAGACTGACGTAGGCGAAAGCGCCGACTGGTACAACTCCAAGTTTGTTGCAGTGATGGGTGCAAATCTGGGAATGACACGCACGCCCGATGTTCACTTTTTCTCTGAATCACGGCATAACGGCACAAAAACAGTAGTTTTCTCACCCGATTTCAGCATGGTTTCCAAATATGCCGACCAGTGGATTCCCGTTCACGCCGGGCAGGACGGCGCATTCTGGATGGCAGTTACCCACGTGATACTGAAAGAGGCTCATGCAGAACAGCAGATTCCCTATTTTATTGAATACACCAAAAAATACAGCGATGCGCCATTTCTGGTTCAGCTAAACGAGGAAGAAGATGGTTATGCGCCAGGAAGATTGCTGAGAGCCAATATTTTGGAGAAATACAAAGATATTGAGAACGGAGACTGGAAATTTCTGAATATTGATGAAAACAGCGGTGAGTTTGTCTGTCCGCGTGGTAGCTCCGGACATCGCTGGCAGGAAGAAAAGGGGAACTGGAACCTGCAATACAAGGATGGTGAAACTGGCGAGGATTATAATCCGATGCTCACATTGCTCAACAAAAACGACGAAATTTTACAGGTAAAATTTACCCGTTTCGATAAAATGAAAACCTTTAAGCGGGGAGTGCCGGTGCGCTACCTGCAAACCGAAAACGGCAAAATAGCTTACACCACGGTTTATGACCTGATGATGGCTCAACATGGCGTTGACCGGGGGCTGAAGGGTGATTTTCCAAAAGATTATGATGATGCTGGCTCGGTTTATACCCCAGCATGGCAGGAAATATACACGGGCATTGGCGCTGACACGGTTGTACGGTTTGCACGCGAGTGGTATAACACCGCTAAAGCTACAAACGGAAAGTGCATGATTATTATCGGTGCCGGCGTGAACCACTGGTATCACAGCAATCTGATTTACCGTGCAGCCACCATGTCGCTGATGCTCACCGGCTGTATCGGCGTTAACGGGGGCGGGCTGAACCACTATGTCGGACAGGAAAAGCTGGCGCCTCAGGATTCCTGGGCGCCGATAATGTCGGGAAAAGACTGGAAAATTCCGCCGCGGTTTCAGCAGACACCCATCTGGCACTATATTCACTCAAACCAGTGGCGCTATGACGGCAATCAGGCAGATTACAATGCAGTGCCCAAAAATGATTTCTCTTCACAGCATTCAGCCGACCTGATTGCCAAATCGGTGCGCAAAGGGTGGATGCCCTTTTATCCGCAATACAACAAAAATTCCTTTGAAATTGCAAAAGAAGCAAAGAAAGCCGGCGCCACAAGTCAGGAGCAGATTCAGGAATATATTATTGACAAACTCAAAGCAGGAGAGTTAAAATATTCTGTAACCCAGCCTGATGAGGAAGAAAACTTTCCCCGTGTCTGGTATATCTGGCGGGGCAACGCCCTGCTGGCAAGCGCAAAGGGGCATGAGTATTTTCTGAAACACTATCTGGGAACTCATCATAACGAAATTGCCGATGAGGTGGCAAAGGAGTTTGTGAAAGAAATTGAGTGGAAAGAGGATTCGCCTGAAGGAAAGATGGATTTGATAGTGGATCTCAATTTCAGAATGGATACTTCTGCGCTCTATTCAGATATTGTTCTTCCGGCTGCTTCGTGGTATGAAAAAGCCGACCTGAACACAACGGATATGCACTCTTTTATTCATCCCTTGTCGGCAGCCATTCCGCCGGTCTGGGAATCTAAAACCGACTGGGAAATATTTTGCGAAATAGCCCGCGTAACTGCTGAAACAGCAAAAATACATCTCGCTGAACCGCAATCCGATATCGTGAATCTGCCCATTGCACATGATTCCCGCGGCGAAATTGCCCAAACGGAGATAAAAGATTGGTTCACCGGTGAATGTGAGCCGATTCCGGGAAAAACCATGCACAATATCGTAACCATTGAAAGGGATTATACCCGGCTGTATGATCAGTTTATCAGTTTAGGCGACAATATGAAAAATGCTGTTGGTGCGCATGGTGTCTCTTTTAATGTGGATGATTATTATGAGCAATTGCTGCAAAACGGAAAGCCGGTGAATAGTTTTGATGGCAAAACTTATCCTTCCATTAAGGAGGATGTTCACGCCATTGATGCCGTGCTCCATCTCTCTTCTCTGACAAACGGAAGGCTCAGTGAGCGGGCTTACCTCTCTGCCGAAAAGAATACCGGACTTGATTTGAGCGAGCTGCGAACCGTAAACAACGATGCTTCCTGCACCTATAAAGATTTGCAGGCACAGCCGCACCGCCTGCTCAACTCTCCCATCTGGTCGGGGTTAACCGAAAACGGAAGGGCATATTCTGCCTATTCCTACAACGTGGAGTATCTCTCTCCGTGGCGAACACTGACCGGACGCCAGCATTTCTATCTTGACCATGAGGGTTACATCCTTTTTGGCGAAAATATGCCTACCTACAAGCCGTCTCCGCGCCCGGAACTTTATGGCGAGTTACGCGTGTCGGTTAATGACGGCTCGGCAAAACTGCTCAATGTGCTTACTCCCCACGGAAAATGGCATATTCACTCCACCTATGGCGATACCCTGCGGATGCTTACGTTGTCGCGGGGAATGGAGCCATGCTGGCTCAGTGAGGAGGATGCCGAAGAGCTGGGAATAAAAGATAATGACTGGGTGGAAGTACTGAACGACAACGGCGTTTATTGCACCCGTGCCTGTGTGAGTGTTCGCATTCCCAAAGGAATTTGCATCATTTATCACTCGCCCGAGCGCACCTATTCCGTTCCAAAATCGCCAAGCCGCGGAAATCGCAGGGCAGGGGGGCACAACAGTCTTACGCGCGTTCATCTCAAACCAAATCTGCTTGTGGGCGGATACGGACAATTTACTTTTGGTATCAACTACTGGGGACCTGTGGGTGTGAACCGCGATACTTTCGTTTTAGTAAAGAAAATGGACAAAGTAGAATTTTAACCCGAAAAACAACGATTATGAATATTCGATCACAAATTTCAATGGTTTTTCACCTCGACAAGTGCATTG
>CAYNOQ010000142.1:0-4878 GCA_964398855.1 uncultured Mariniphaga sp.
GCTCAAAGCAATCTGCCTGTCTTCCACTTTATAGGCTATCATGGAATTTTCAAAAATTTCTTCTAAGATTTTTGAAACAGGCTTATTTTTGCATTTTACTGTGCGTCTTTGAGTAACGTCCACTACTGTAGCGTCATACATGAAGCGGAACTCTGTCTGCTCCTCAATTGTTTCCAGAATCTTTTGGATAGATTGTTTCTCCATGTTCAGGCTGATTCGTGTTGCCTGAGCATAGCTGTCCAGCGCAAAGGCTTGCGTGAAACCTATCGTTATAAAAAACAACACAATCCTCATAATTTTCCAACATTTAGTTTTTCGAAGTTTTTGAAACCCCGAAAAAAATTTACTTTGAATTTTTTTCATACTTTTACATTGATTTGGATTTTTTTCAAATTAAACTTGCCTCGTATTTCAAAACCGGGAGGCAAAAACTCACAAAGGGAGATGTTTGCCGCATCTCCTTTTCTGCTTAATTTTTTAATTTATCTCATAGGCATTTCAATTTTAAAGATTTTACATTTTACTTTCTTTCAATATAAATTTTTGGAATCATGTCCGTCTCCGAATTGTGATTTATTTTGCATCTTATCGGACATGAAAAAGCCAGGAGCCTGAAAATCTGCTCATAGCTCTCGTGCTGTATCGTTCCGGTGAATATGGACTCATACACCCGGTTGTCTAAAACTTCAATATCAATGTTATACCATCGTGCAAGTTTCTCAAAAACTGTTTTTATGGGCTCATCCCTGAAAATTAAAAGACCCTTTTTCCATGATGAATATCTTGAAATATCTGTAGTGCTGAGCTGCATTGAGTTTTTGGCAAGATCATAATCAGCCAGCTCCTTAGGTTGCATGGTGTAACTGAATGACATGATTTTCCGATGCAGCAGCTCAACTTTACCCGATTCAAGCGCAACACTCACCGTACTGTTTTCAGGATAGGCATTCACGTCAAATGATGTTCCCGAAACTGAAACCATCAAATCTCCGGTTTGCACCGTAAAAGGAGAGTCTTCATTTCTTGCAACATCAAAAAAAGCCTGTCCGCTGAGGGTGACCTCTCTTTTATTTTCTGAAAGGTTATCACAGTAGGTAAGCGTCGTGCCTGAATTTAACCAAACTGTTGAACTATCGGGTAAAACGACCATCGACCGCTGGCCGTTTTTCGTTATTACGGTTGTAAATCTGTTTTTGAGCAATTCTGGTTCGGGGGCAAACGTATGCTCATTGTAGAAATAAAAAGCAAAGCCAAAAATCAGAAGAAAGATAGCGGCATAGGGCAGAAGGCGGGAGATATTCCGGTTCAGTTCCGTTGTCCTTTTTTTGCGAATTCCATTTTTTATGTTTTGGAATATCTCTTCGGAATTGACATAAATTGAATCTTCTTTTTCGAATACTTCCCAGCTCTTATCGAGCAATACATCAATTTCATCATTTCCTTTCTTGCTGTTTAGCCTGCGGAAAAGCTGAATTAAATCCTCTTTTGAATAGGATTTGGCATAAAACCTTTTAATAATCTTGCTGAAAGAGCTCATTCTTATGTTTGCCTTATATAAGTAATACACTTTACAAAGCAAAAACTATTACGCATAAAACGCTTTTTTTTATAATAATTGTAAATAGTCGTTTAAAAGCGGCACAATGAAGAGTGCATTGAGCAGGTTGTGTTTTTTCAGTTTCTCCTTCATAAAGTTATTTGCCTTAAGGAGTTGACTATCGACTGTGATTACAGAGATTTGCAATTTTTCGGCAATTTCCTGTCTTGACAATCCCTCTGTTTTTCTGAGATTAAAAATTTCTCTGCGTCTGGGTGGCATCTCCTGAATGATGGCATTGATGATATCGAGTGTTTCTTTGAAAATAACGTAATCATCCGTATTGTCTGATGAAAGTTCATCGGCGTATTCAAGATAATCTTCAAAAATTCTCTGATTAACTTTTTTCCTGTTGTGGTTTAAAAATGAGTTTTTGGCAATTTTGAAAAGATATGCATCAAAAGGGTAGCCTTCAAGAAAGTTTTCACGTTTTTCCCAGATTTTTATAAAGGATTCCTGCACAATCTCTTCAGCATCTTCCTTTGAGTTAAGTAGCTGCATCAGATAGGCATACAACTTTTTGTGATGACGCTGGAACAAGGTTTCAAAAGCTCGCGGACTGCCATTTTTAAATGCCTTTATGAGTAATATTTCATTTTCTTTCCGGCTCAATAATTAATTTATTTAAATCCAGACAAATATACTAAATCAATCAATTCTTACCTAAAAAATCACTCTTTTTGATTTTGCACTGTGGTTGAAAGATTAAATGATTATCCGCACGTTTGCCCAAAGTGGAGATTCCCGCCCTTTAGTATTAAAGGAGGAGAGGTGGTGGCTCTGCCGCCACCTCTCCTCACTCTTATACCTTAATAAATCGTCATTCTCAACCGTAGGTTGGGAATCTATTTGGATAAAATTTACATAGAGGTAAAGCCGCGGATATACATAAGATTAATAACCAGATTCAAGATTTTGCATTAACAGGAAGCAAAACAAAACTTTATGCAAAACAAAAACCGAAAAATAATGTACCTTATAGGATTGTTCATCAGTGCTATAAGATGCTTGTAGCTTTAACCGGACAGGTTTTTTAAAGTTTATATACCTGACTGCTGCTCTCTTTTATCATGTTTTGCAAATCCACTATCAGCCGGGCATGTTGCCGGATAAATTCAATATCAAAAGCTTGATGTTTTGTTGTGAGCACCACGCAGTCAGCTTTCTGGAGTTTATCGGAATTTAGCTCCACAGAGCAGAATTTCAGCCCTCTGTTTGTGGTGATTTCAGGAATGTGCGGATCGTGATATTCAACAATTCCACCTTTGTGAGAAGCAATATCCATGATTTCCAGCGCCGGCGACTCGCGTTCATCGTTGATGTTCGGTTTGTAGGCAACCCCAAGGAACAGGATTTTACTGCCGTTCACCGATTTCCGGTGCCGGTTCAGTGCTGTTGCGATTTTAATGTACATATAATGAGGCATGCGCATATTGATATGTCCGGCAGTATGAATCATGCTCAGGTCAAAATCGTATTGCTTTGCAATATATTCCAGATAAAACGGATCTAAGGGGATACAGTGCCCACCGATTCCCGGTCCGGGATAAAAAGCCTGAAAACCAAACGGTTTTGTTTTGGCAGCATCAATAACTTCCCAGATGTTGATGTGCATTTTCCCCGACAGGAGCGCCAGTTCATTAATCAGGCTGATGTTTACGAGGCGGTAGGTGTTTTCTAAAATTTTTACCATTTCCGCAACGCGCGGCGATGAAACGGGGTGTAATATTTCAATCGACTTTGCATAAATTTTCATTCCGATTTCTAACGAATCGGGAGTTAAACCGCCAATAACTTTAGGCGTGTTCCGGGTGTGAAAACTGGCATTGCCGGGGTCAACCCGTTCGGGCGAATAGGCAAGCCAGAACTCTTCATCCACTTTTAGTCCGCTCTTTTCCAGAATGGGCAGCATGAAATCTTCGGTGGTGGTCGGGTAGGTGGTGCTTTCCAGACAGATGAACGTACCGGGTTTCATGTGCCGGCTGATTTCAACGCAGGCGTCTTCAATGTAGTGCATGTCGGGTTTGCGAAAACGATCCAAAGGAGTGGGAACGCAAATCAGCAGTGCATCGCACTCCTTAATTTTTGAGAAATCGGCGGTTGCGTGCAGGGTGACATTTTCCACAACTTCGCGCAATGCCGCATCACGAATGTCTTTGATATAGTTGTCGCCGTGGTTGATTTTTTCAACTTTCTCAGGGTTTTTATCAAAACCAAAGGTTTTAATTCCAGCTTCGGCAAAATTTACCGCAAGCGGCAAACCAACGTACCCCAAGCCAATTACACCGATAACTTCCTGATTTGCCTCAATTTTTGAGAGTATTTTTTCTTTGTGGTTCATGCTTATTGAATTTTTATACAAAATAAAGAAAACTTTCTGCAAATTTGTAAATACGCAAATGTGCGATTGCGCTATCCTTCTTCCCCGTAAAACTCCCTAAACCACTCCACAAATTTATTTATTCCTTTCTCCAAAGACGTATCGGGTTTGTAATTCATCTCATTTATTAAATCTGAAACATCGGCTTCGGTGCTGTAAACATCACCCGGTTGCATGGGCAGAAACTCCTTGACAGCTTTCTTTCCCAACGCATTTTCGATAGCGGAAATAAAATCCATCAGTTTCACCGGTGCAGAATTTCCGATATTGTATATTTTATAGGGAGCTGTGGCGCTTTCCGAAATACCCGGATTTTTCCCGGCAACAGGCTTTGCAGATTGGTCAATCACCCGGATGATTCCTTCAACAATATCGTCAACATAGGTGAAATCCCGTTGCAAATTTCCGTGGTTAAAAACTTTGATGGGTTGCCCTTTCAGAATGGTCTTTGTGAAAAGAAACGGTGCCATGTCGGGGCGCCCCCATGGACCATAAACTGTGAAAAAACGCAGTCCGGTTGTCGGCAGTCCGAACAGATGGCTGTAGGTGTGTGCCATAAGTTCGTTGCTCTTTTTAGTGGCTGCATAAAGACTGACGGGGTGATCAACATTGTCGCCGGTGCTGAGCGGCATTTTGGCGTTGTTGCCGTAAACGCTTGATGAACTTGCATACACCAGATGCCTGATATTGTGGTGTCTGCACGATTCTAAAATGTTCATAAAACCGGTAATGTTACTGCTGATATAGACATGCGGATTTTGCAAACTGTAGCGCACACCTGCCTGTGCCGCCAGATTGCACACTTTGTCAAATTTCTCTTTCTCAAACAGCTTTTCTAACTGTTCAGTATCTTCAAGATTCATGCGAACAAAACTGTAACCGGGATATTTGTCGCTACTTA
>CAYNOQ010000143.1:0-4860 GCA_964398855.1 uncultured Mariniphaga sp.
ATGACCTACAAAGCAGGTGGCTCCGGCGACTCCATGAGTCATCAGCAATTTCATAATGAATTGATATAAAGGCTTTGTGCCTTTTATTTTGTCTTTGTCAATAAAAACTTGTGCTTGTATCATGGCGCTCTGTTTTATGTTTTTCGGTTTTTGAAATCTGATTACTAATAGCCGAACGATAGTCCTTTTAGTTGCATAACACCCTGATTTGCAATTTCATCACCATCGTTTAGTCCGGCGTAAACAATAATTCTGTCTCCAATTTGTCTGCCTGCCTTGATTTCGGTCCGCTCAAAAACTCCGGGTGATTTTTTCAGAAATACATAATGTTTCCCCTGAATGGTTATCATTGTGGATTTGTCGATGGAGACGAAATTTCCTTCCCTGATTTTGAAGGAAACGTTGGCAAACATTCCCGATTTTAGCTTGCTGGTTGCGTTTTTAACAAGAATTCTCACTTTGACCATGCGCGTTTCATTATCCACCAAGTCGGCAACAGCGTCAATTTTCCCGGTGAAAACTTCATGCGGAAATGAAGTAAAACTGATTTCGCAATCCTGGTTTTCTTCAACTCCCGAAATGTGATTTTCCGGTATTCCGCAAATTACATAAGCAGTTCCCGGACGCGCTTTTTGCAGAATTTCAGGATTGAAACCCTCCGATTTCAATTTGACTTCATGCTCAATCAAAGCTGCTTTTTCATTTTCTAAATTGGTTTGCTCCATCGCCAGTTCTGTCTGAATATTCAGCAGCTCCTGACCGGTGGCGGTTCCGTGCTGAATTAAATCCTGCGTGCGCTCCAATTCCAACTGCTTTTGTCTGATGTTGATGTTTTGTATCTGATTGATATTTATCTGATGCTGAATCAATTCTGTGTAATTTCCGGCAAGTTCCGGATTGTCAAACAGAACAATGGTTTGTGAGTTTCCCTGACTTGAAGGAAGAACTGTTGCGGCTATTTTTCCGGGTGCCGTAAAGTCCGCTTCAATTTCGGATGTTTCAACGGTTTCAGTTGTAAAGAATGCGGCATTTTCTGAGTCTTGAAAAGAGATGGTAAGCCCGTCATCGCTCACGATGGGGTGGGATGGTTTTGCAGTATTTTCCTGATTCTGCTTCACCTTCTCCTTGCATGAAAATGCAAGCAGTACAAATACGAAAGTGTAAATTAATTTTTTCATCATTGTGCCAGTTGATTGATTAAACCTGTTGCGTACAGCAACTGAATGTAACTTTGTCTGTATTTCTGCATGGTTTCATAATATTGTTGCTGCGTTTCTATCCAGTTTCGCTGGGCTTCCAGAAAATCAATAATCGTTGTGCCCCTTCTGATGTAGGTGTATCTCACATTTTCGAGAACCGACCGGGACTGGTTCAGAAGCTCCCCGAAACTTTCCATATTTTCCTGTTGCAGGGCATAGTTGTCCAATGCGATTGAAATTTCAGACCTGATTTGATTTTGAACGGAAATTAGTTGATTATCAGCCTGTTCTTTCAGTAGGTGTGATTTCTGAATCTCTCCCTGATTTCTGTTGAAAAAGGGAAGATCGATGGATGCAGTAATTCCTATGAAGGGAACTGCCTCTTCTCCTTCAAAAATAAATCCCACTTCCGGCTGGGGGTAAGCAAATGATTTTTGCAGTTTAATATTGCTCTCCGCTGCGCTGCTCAAGGCTTTTGCAGATTGAATATCGCTTCGGTTCTGCATGGCTTCATTCAGCAGCGCTTCAATATCCTCCGGAACGCTAAACAGCAGGTTGTCGGTAGTGTCCACGCTTATATCTTCCTGAATACCAAGCAGTAGTTTCAGCTCTTTCTGGCTGTTAAAAATATTTTGCCATGCCGATTTGAGCTGAATTTCATACTGTTTTGTCAGCATTTCGGTGCGGTTTAAATCCGTTAGGGTAATCACCTGATTTTCATATCGCTCCCGGTTTGCTATGAGCAAACTGTCAATATTATTTTTTGCACTCTGAATAATACCCAATTGCTGTTGTGCCGACCACACTGTCAGCCATTTTTCGGCAACTTCCGAGAGCAGCGCTCTCTCCGTTTCCAGATAATTTTTTTCGTTTAGCGTTACGTTTTTCTCTGCCGCATCGATTCTATTTTTACGCTGCCCGGCAATTTGCATCGGTTTGGAAATGTGCAAAATATCTTTACGGTTTTGACTGTGGAGCCAGCCTCTGTTTGGTGCAAAATGACGTGGGCGAATGGTTGGCAGCATCTCCGCTTCAATGGACGGATTTGGACGTATTTGCGCCGTGGCAACATCTGTTTCGGCAATCCTGATGTTCAGGTATTCTGCCTTCAGGTCAGGATTATTCTCTTTTGCAGCCTGAAACGCCTCCTGCAATGTGAGCGCTTTTTGTGCCTGCAACTGCGCCTCTGCACTAAACAGAATCAGAAAAATAAAAATTATGCTTTTTAAGTGAATGTGCATATTTGTCCGTTAAAATTTTAAAACGAACACAAAAATCGACTAATCAATCAAAAAGGATAATTAGAAAATTGCTAAAAAAATATTAGAATTTTATTAGAAATGATCAAATGTTTTGAAGTACAACGGTAAAAGTTGTCCCTTCTCCGGGAGTAGAATCTACAAAAATATGCCCGTTGTGCAGGCTGATAATTTTTTTTGTGAGCGAAAGTCCGATACCGTAACCCTCTGCCGTTTCTTTGTTTTCTCCGCGAAAAAAAGGAGTAAATATATTATCCAGATCATTTTCTGAAATTCCAATCCCCTGATCTTTAAAGCCCAGCACAATGTGTTGAGATAGATTGTCGCTTGCCGAAACAGACGAATCCGGTGAAAACTGATTTGCCGGATTCCGATTGTTTCCGACAGAAACGGATACCAGGCAACTTTTATCTTCAGAAAATTTGCAGCCGTTTTCAAACAGGTTTGCAAAACCGACTTTCAGGAGATATTCGTTTCCGTTTACCGTAATTTCCTCCTCATTTTCAAAATCGTTTTCAAACCGAATGTTAATTTTATACTCAGGATTTTCAAACTGTACCTGATGTCTTGCATCCAAAAGCGTTTCATCAATCCTCAATTTTCTAAAGGAAATTTCAGACGGATCGTAGCTCGCTTTCGCGAAATCGAGCAGGCTGTTTGTCAACCGCACCAACTTTTTTGTGTCATCCAATGAGTTTTTCAGGACAGCGTTGTATTCTTCAACGTTACGCTTTTTGCTCAGCGCCCACTCCTGTTCGGCAATGATTGCAGCAAGCGGTGTCCGCAGTTCATGCGAAATGTTGGAAACAAAATCTTTCTGCGCTTCAAATGAGTTTTCTAACCGGTCTAACATCTCATTGAAAGTGTTTGCCAGCTCAGAAAGCTCATCGTTGCTTTTTTCGTTAGCAGGCAGCCGAAGGTCCAGATTGGTGGCTGTGATTCCTTTTGCTTTCTCAACCATATTTCTTACCGGCTGAAACGCTTTTTTGGAAAAATACCTTCCTGCAATAAAAATGAACAGCATGGAGATTATGAACAGGAAAATCAATGTTTTCAGAAGACTGTTCAGTTTTGTGTAACCATATTGATCTATGGCGCTGGCAGTTATGATGTAGTTTTTGTTTGCATGTTCGTAAAGCAGCCCGATAACCTGCCAGCTGCCCTGATAAAATTGAATTTCCCCGTTTTGATAGATGTGATTCATCATTTCCGGGGTCTCCTTCACAAAATCAATCTCAATGGCATCGTGATAGAGCAGGTTGAAGTCATCATCAAAAATGGCGACTTCGGCTTCATCCAAAATCTGGCGACTGCTTTTGTAAATATCCTGTAACGTTTTCTCCTCCACCTTGGCATTGAAGTATAGATTGGCTTTGGTAACAGCCTCTTTTTTCAGAAGGACATAAAATTCCCGCTCGCGGTTGTCCACTGCGGAGTAGTAAGTTACCGCGGCAAAAATCAGTAAGATGGTTCCCGTTATGATGGAGAATAAAAAGATTAGCTGTGTTCTGATTTTCATTTTGGGCACTAATTTTTAATCGAAATTAAACTGTTTTTGACAAACGATATGAAAATACTAAAATTTGGCTTTCAGAATAAATCCCATGCCCGATTTGGTGTGAATGAGCTTTGAGTCAAACTGTTTGTCGATTTTTTTTCTCAGATAATTGATGTAAACATCAATAAAATTTGTTCCCGTATCAAAATGGGTATCCCACACTTTTTCGGCAATTTCTGTTCTCGACAATACCCGTTCGGGATTTTGCAGCATAAAAACCAAAAGGTTAAACTCCTTGGGTGTCAGGTCTATTTCAACATTGTTGCGCTTCACGATTTTGGTGTGCAGGTTCATCTCCAGGTCGGCATATTTCAGGATGTTGCCTGTCTGCTTTGCGTCTCTGTTGTATCTTTTTAGCAATGCGCGGATTCGGGCAACTAACTCTCTCATCTCAAACGGCTTCACCAGATAATCATCTGCGCCGGCATCAAAACCTTCAACTTTGTCGTCGGTTGTTCCCAGCGCAGTCAGCATAATGATTGGCGTATCGGGGCGGGTTTGCCTGATCTCTTTGCACAAATCGAGCCCGTCAATTTTCGGAAGAATGATGTCGGTAATTATCAGATCATAGTTGTTTTGCAGGGCTAATTTTTTTCCCGAAAGCCCGTCATAGGCAATATCCGTTTTGAATCCCTGCTCCTCAAGTCCCCTCTGAATAAGCTCCGAAACCCGTAAATTATCTTCGATAATAAGAATGTTCATACAACAAAATTAATCTCTTTCAGAAATTGCACAAGTTTTTCTTAATTTTCCGTCGCTAAATTATGAAGGCCTGCGCCGGCGGGCAGATAAAAAGTTTCACTAAGTTTTGCAAATGCGTAACAAACAGATTTTTGCTATGTAG
>CAYNOQ010000144.1:0-4634 GCA_964398855.1 uncultured Mariniphaga sp.
ACTCGAACCCGCGACCTGCTCATTACGAATGAGCTGCTCTACCAGCTGAGCTAAAGTGGCAAAATCTGTTAACCGGGCACAAAATTAGGATTCTCTTTCATACAATCTCTCTTTTATACCGGAAATATGGAGGTATTTTTTACTTTTGCGCTAATTTTTAAAAAATAGTAATATGACACAGGTTACAAAAGGGATTATTTCTACGGAAAAAGGAGCAATGAAGGTTGAATTTTATGATGCAGACGCTCCGGGAACAGTTGCAAACTTTGTAAAACTCGCTAAAGACGGTTTCTATGACGGACTGACCTTCCACCGCGTAATTCCGGGTTTTGTAATTCAGGGCGGCTGCCCCGACGGCACAGGCGCCGGCGGTCCAGGCTACTCCATTCCCTGCGAAACTGACGGCGAAAACCAGTACCACGACCGCGGCGTTCTCTCCATGGCACATGCCGGAAAAGATACCGGAGGCTCCCAGTTTTTCATCTGCCACAACCGCGAAAATACCCAGCATTTAGACGGACACCACACCTGTTTCGGAAAAGTAACCGAAGGGCTCGAAGTAGTTGATGCCATCCGCGCCGGAGACATCATCGAAAAAATAGAAATTCTGGAGGGCTAAACTCCGCCTTCTCTCTCATAAAATCAAAAAACAACCCCATTCCGGATTTCAACAACTGATTTTGCTGAAAGCGCCGGATTCAACATTAAATTATCATCAGCAGACAGTCTAAATTCATTATTGCTGATCATTAACCATTTGCACAGGACGATGCTGATTTTTCCGGCTGTTTTTTTACATAAAAATTCAGCCGGAATAAAAAACAAAAAAAAAACACTGAACAGTTGCATATATCAATCGGAAACTATTTATTTGCCGATGGTTTTGACTTTTAAACCAGTTAGTGATACAAAATTTTATTGAGTTTGAAATACGTTTGATTGAGCAAAAAATAATCAAAATTATTAAGTTATGACACCTAATAAACCACGGGTTATCAAGGATTACAATAAGTTAGACAAAGATTTACAGGAACAGATCAAGCTGGTCTATTCAGACGGATTTGCCGATAACCTGATCCACTTTTTCGACAAAAACGGAATTAAAGTTACTGCACTTCCTTTTGAAACCGAAGATAAATATTACATGCTTAGGATGACCGAAATGGAAGCCATTCAGATTGTTGACGAAGATGAGGATTACGATGAAGAAGGCTTCCTGAAAGATGATGTCAAGCAGGATTACGAAGATAAATACGCCGACCTGGACCACATCGCCGATCAGATTTCCGACATCGAAGATGAGATTGACGATGATTAAGCAGCCGGCTTCAATCCTCTTTTAATCCACCTGTCCGTGCAGGTATGAATTCTTGTCGGACAGTTTATTCTCCTTTGTTACAGCATATTTGGAAAAATCCTGTTTGTATTTCGGGTCATTCATCCGCAGTTGCCTGCGTTTGTATGCCGGCACATTTTCCATCTCTTCCAGGTCTTCGTCCGTGGCGGAAGAAAAATCTATGTCTGCATTATCTGCCCGGCTCTTTCTCTCCTTAACGGTTTTGGGATAGAGCACTTCAAAATCCGGATCATCGCCGGCGATACTGCTGCTTTCCGAAAAGTCCAAAGTTTTCTGATTTGCCGGTTTTGCTTCATTTACATATTTCCGGCTAACGGTTCCTTTCTCCGTTTGCGCAGGAATTTCAACATTCAGACTGTGGGTCTCCTTTTTCAGGCTCCGTTCTTCGGTGATTCCCTCCAAAGAATTGTTACCAAATCCGGTTGCAATGAGCGTTACGGATATCTCCTCACCCAGGCTGTCATCTTTCCCGTTCCCCCAGATTACATCAGCTTCAAAGCCGGCTCTGTTCTGAAGATAATCGGTGATTTTGCCCACTTCATCCATCGTAACTTCAATATCTCCCGAAGTGATGTTGAGCAGAATATTTTTGGCTCCGCGAATATCATTGTTGTTCAGCAACGGTGAGTTCAGCGCTTTTTCAACAGCTTCTTCGGCGCGGTCATTCCCGCCTGCTACCCCTGTACCCATCAGCGCCAGACCGCTTTTGCGCATCACGGTTTCCACGTCTGCAAAATCCACGTTGATGTAGCCCGGAACGGTGATGATTTCTGCAATCCCCTTTGCGGCAATCGCCAGAATATTGTCGGCTTTTGCAAAAGCCTCGGAAATGCCGAAATCGCCGTACATTTCCCTGATTCTTTCGTTATTGATTACTAACAGCGCATCCACATGGCTTTTCAGCTCGTTGATTCCGTCAATAGCCTGTTTTATGCGGCGTTTCCCTTCGTTTCGGAACGGAATGGTAACAATCCCGACAGTGAGGTAACCCATCGCCTGACAGGTCTCTGCAATCACCGGCGCTCCGCCGGTTCCGGTGCCTCCCCCCATTCCGGCAGTTACAAACGCCATTTTTGTATTGTTGGCAAGCGCCTGTTTCACATCCTCAATATTCTCCTGAGCTGCCTCTTTTCCCACCTCCGGGCGGTTTCCTGCGCCGCGTCCTTCGGTTAAAACTGAACCTAACTGTACTTTTATCGGCACCGGACTTGCCTCTAACGCCTGAGAATCGGTGTTGCAAATTACGAAATCCACATCGCGGATTCCCAGTTTATACATGTGGTTTATTGCATTGCCGCCTCCGCCGCCCACACCAATCACTTTGATGGCAGCACCAGTGGTTTTGGGTAAATCAAATCGTGTTGTATGATCCATTTCTGTATTTTTCAGGTTAAACATATTTTTTCATAAGGGCTGGTCATCGTCATCAAACAGCCGCCCGAGATTAAAGTTTTTATAAAACCAGCTGTCGATACTCCCCTGGTTTACAGTTTCCTTTGGCTTTGTTTTAGCCTTTTTGTTTTTCACTTTGGGTTTTCTCTGGAAGGAGTCTTTTTCCCGGATTTTCTCTTTTTTTCTCACATCCGGCTGATCCTGAACCATGCCGATTTCAGGAAGTTTGTAGTAAACTTCTTTTTGCTCTCTTGCCACCGGTGCAACTTCTTCCTCTTTCTCCTCCTCTTCAGGAATAATAATCTCTTGCTCCTGTTCGGCAGCAAGATTGAATTTTTCAGGCTCCTGTTTCGGCTGCAATAACTGATTGGGATTGGTTTTGAATCCGGTAGCCAAAATTGTTACGCTCACTTTGTCGCCCAGCGATTCATCGTAACCGTTCCCCCAGATAATATCGGCTTCCTGCCCCGCTTTTTCCTGCAAAGTTTCAATGATTTCACCAATTTCGCCAATAGTTATCTCATCCTCACCCGAAACAATATTGAGCAAAATATTTTTTGTTCCGTAAATATCGTTGCTGTCTAACAGCGGCGACTCAAGCGCCTCGTTCACTGCCTTCATGGCGCGCCCTTCTCCGGATGCAAACCCGGTCCCCATGATGAAAACCTTGCTGTTGTGCATAACTGTGTAAACATCAGTAAAATCAATGTTTACATTCCCGTGCAGGGTGATAATTTCCGCCACGCCCTTTACAGCAGTTGCAACAATGTTGTCTGCCATTTTAAAAGCCTGACGCGCAGGCAGATCACCAAAAATATTGTGCAGCCTGTGGTTGCTCACCACTAACATACTGTCCACAAATTCACCTAATTTTTTAATTCCCTCCATTGCCTGCCCAAATCGTTTTTTCCCTTCGGCAGGCGAAGGAATGGTTACCACGGCAATGGTGAGAATATCCAGTTCGCGGGCAAGGCTGGCAATCACGGGTGCAGCACCTGTGCCTGTTCCGCCGCCCATGCCTGCGGCAATGAAAAGCATTTTGGTTGTGTCTTTCAACACATTTTTTATGTCTTCATAATTTTCAAGCGCCGCCTGCTCGCCCATTTCGGGCATATTCCCGGCGCCCCTGCCTTCGGTAAGGGTGACGCCCAGTTGAATTTTTACAGGTACCGGACTGTTCTCGATAGCCTGTGAGTCGGTATTGCAAATGATGAAATCAACCCCTGCAATCCCTTCTTCATACATGTGGCTGACTGCGTTGCAGCCACCTCCGCCAACTCCAATCACCTTTATGATTGAAGATGACGCTTTTGGAAATTGAAAATTTACTAATTCGGCCATATCGAAAAATTTATTTAAATGCTACATCATCATCATCGTCAATATAATTGATTACACCCTGAACAATCTCCTTCAGCCAGGGCGAAAACTTACTTTCCCGTTTTTGCTTTTCTCTCTTTTTCGGAACGGGCTTCATTTTGTCCAATGCCAGCTTGAGCATCCCCAATGCAGTGATAAATTCACCCCTGCTCTCCTTCGGAAAACTGGTTTCGGTGCGCAAAACCGGATGACCTAAACGGGCGTCCATGCCCGTGCGGTATTTTATGAGAGAAATCAGATTTTGCAAGCCGGCAGTGCCACCGGAAATCACGATTCCTGAACCTAACTGGTTTACAACTCCCGATTTTTCAATCTGATAGTAAACGCTGTCAATAATTTCCTCAATTCGTGCCTGAATGATAAAAGCCAGGCTTTTGAACGAAATTTCCTTTGGTTCCCATCCGCTGTGTCCGGGAATGGTAACCACCTTACTTCCGTCTGCAAAATCGCCCAACGCCTGTCCGTACTGAACTTTCAGCTGTTCTGCCCATTTGGGAAGAATGGA
>CAYNOQ010000145.1:0-4539 GCA_964398855.1 uncultured Mariniphaga sp.
CATAACTCATAAATTTGAAATTCATGAGTTATGAACTCTCAAAAAGAAGGTTTGTCAATTTTACTTTCATTTTTGCCCTATTTTCGGAGTATATCTCATGTAATGAAAGTCAATGATGAGTTTGAAGATAACCGGATAATTGCCTGTGTAATTGTTTCATATATAAATGCTTTGTAATGAAAAGATATTTTTTGGAATTAACTTTTTTAAGCCTGCTGCTGATTTTCAATTCCTGTATAGTTTTAAATAATCCGGCTGGTCAGTATGAACCGGATGAGTCAGCATATAAACCTTTGCCCGTAAACCGGGAGCGGGACGGGATTACCTATTTTAGCACACGTGACATCCGAAATATCAGGGTGAAAGGGCTTCACCTTGAAATAATGAAATCCCATAAGTCGGAATTGGAGGTTAACAGCAACAATATGCAATATCTTAAGGTCTTAAGATTTAAGGATGAGCTGTATATACTTTATGATTTTCCCGGTACCGGCCCTGAGAGTGGTTTACATAAAATGGAACATAAATTTGTATTGTATATTAATCAGCCGGTTTTTGGGCTCAGGGCTGATGATACCGGAAGAATAACCGTCAGAGATTTACTATTTACTCCCCATTTGGATGTTCAGGTTGCACATGCCGGTAGCATAAAGTGTGATGTGAATACTCAAGAGTTTTTGCTGACCGGAGAAGCAGCTTCCGGTTTTACCGGCTGGGTGGAAGCTGAAAAAATGGAAGTGAATCTAAAAGGCGCAGCCATTGCGGATATTGGTGGTTTTTCTGAAAACATAAAGATTTTTACGAAAGAGTCGGCAAGGTTTAATGGCGGAGAATTACATGCAACCCATGTAACCGCTGATGCCGGTTCACGCAGTAAAATAGTTGTTTCAGTTGGTAAAACACTTGATGCTACGGTTTCAGCACGCGGTGAAATTCATTATCATCCACTTTCTGAAATAGAAAAAACAGAAAAAAATGATGGGGGAATTGTCAGGCTGTTTTGAA
This sequence comes from uncultured Mariniphaga sp., assembly GCA_964398855.1. GTDB lineage: Bacteria > Bacteroidota > Bacteroidia > Bacteroidales > Prolixibacteraceae > Mariniphaga. The sequence goes on from CAYNOQ010000145.1 coordinate 1,006, forward strand.
TCATTTATTCATTTTCAAACTAAATTAATATAATGATTTCATGTCTTTGGTTCCGGTGAACCAGTATGTTAGCTGTATTTTAATGAAGTTAAACTCCACTTTTGAAAAGCTGACCCCTGTTTAATTCTGATTTTACTTTTTTGTTGTGTTTATTCTGCGGATTCCCTATTTTTAGGGTTTTAATTTATTTTCGAAAAATCAATATTCTATTATGGATTCAAAAGCTCTGGTTTTTATTGCTTTATTGATTGGCAGTGCAATGTTCTCATCTGCTCAGGTGAAGTTTGTTGAAGGATATATCGTAAACAATAAAAAGGAAAAAACGTATTGCCTTATCCGAAACATCGGGCAGGAGGAGTCAACAGCTAAGTATCAGTACAGGCTGAAAGGCGAGCAGGAGATTCATGATATTGAATTGTCGAAAATTGAAGAGTTTGGAATAGATAATGAGATAAAGTGTATCCGGACACTGATTGCTGTGGATGTTGCCCCGGAATATATTAAAATGCCTGCCGACACTGCCTTTTCGTGGGAGGAGGGACATGCTTATGTGAAAGTTTTGGTTGAAGGGGAACTGGCAACGCTCTATTCCAATTATGACCACGGAAAACCGCTGTTTTTTTACAGCTATGATAATTCTCACGTTGAACCACTGGTCTATAAAAAATTTTCTGTAGAAGTGGCGCCCAATGTGATTACGCACATCTTTTACAATAATGCGTACATTCAGCAACTTCAGGAAAATTTAGCTTGCGGAGACCCGATTGATACCAAAAAAATCTCCTATACGAAGAAGAATCTGGTTAACTATTTTATAAACTATCACAAATGCCGGGGAGCTGATTTTGAGGTTTTCAAAAGCTCAAATGTTAATCCGGGGAGCATACGTTTTAAAGTTGGGGTTAATTCAAACGTTTTTCAGGCAGCTGTCAGAGATTTTTCCGATGCTCTACCCAATGCCGTGTTTTCCAATGAGAATACCATTGGACTGAGTTCGGAAATTGAATATCTTTTTTCATTTAACAGATATAAATGGAGCATTTTTGCCGAAGCGAATTACTATAAATATTTTTCGGATAAAGTTGTAAACACTTCATATCAAGAAGCACTTGATGAGTATGTCATTGATTACAAAACTGTTGAGTTTCCTGTTGGAATTACTCATTATATGAATTTCGATGAAAATCACCGGTTGTTTGTCCGCACAGCCTTTGTGCCTCATCTCATTCTGAAAGATTCGCATATTGAGTTCAGTGAGATTTATCACTCCGATTTTTCAACAGCATCGCGACTCTTTTTTGGGGGCGGCTACAATTATAAGCGCATAAGCGCAGAATTTCGTTACTATACCAAACAGAACATCACCATGAATATTTTCAAAAGGGGTTCTGAATTGTCCCAGATTTCGTTCCGTTTAAACTATACCCTGTTCAGGACAGTGAAATAGTGTTGAAAAGAAGATTTTTACGGTTCAACACCTAACTCCTCAAATCGGGCAGCAGCATTCAGAAAGTGGGCGGTAATCCAGAAAACTGTCCATCCTTCTGAATATCCGCCCCGTAGTTTATTGACGTCAGTCATGTCTCCCCGCTGTGCAAAATTCGTTTGCTGCAACTGTTCACCCTGACTTCCCCAGGGGGCAATCAGCTGGGAGCAGCTTCTGTACATGACTTTTGCCAATCGGGTTAATCGTTCATCTTTCAGATATATCCCCATTTTATAAATTTCCGGCGTATATAACACACCATACACGTCAATATGCTGATTTTGGGGTGAAACCACTGTCCATCCGGTTGATTTAAAGTTGAAATCAGCCAGCTGCCCGGCGGGCTGTGGGATATCCCACACCACAGTATAGGTCAGGCAGACATCCATTGCATGTTTTGCCCAATCCAGATATTTATCATTCTTAGAGCGCTCATACAATGCCAGAAAGCCCTGAAAGGCAGCCCAGGCGCCTTCTTTGTCTTCGCAGGTTGCATCAAGCGTTCCGCCCCAGTAGCAGCCATCCATTTCCAGATGACGAAATGCATACTCTTCTGCTATCTTAACTGCCGCCAGCCTGAAAATATCTTCATTGAAAAGATCGTATGCGAGGATTAGCGGAGCTACATAAAATCCTTCGGCAGTGGATAACGGATTCCATTTTTCATCAAGAACTCGCTTGCTTTGCCGGAAAGAAACTTCTTTTAAAAAAGACTCCCATTTGCCTGTGCTATAGATTGAGTTTTCACGTGCAGTTTCAATGGCTTTGGCAATGTTGTTCATTGCCTGTCCGCAGGAGACATGGTCTCCACCGTAATATCGTTTTTCCTTCACATTATATCCTACGGGGAAAAGCCCGTCATCATTTATTGGAAAATTTGCTAAAAAATCCAGTGAGCGCTGTACCTTTTCAGTAAGCTGTTCATCATTTATCCTTGTGCTTAAGCGTTGCAGTGCATAGCCTAATGAGCCTGCCTGACCGCACCAGCCCATTACAATGTCTTTTCGGGAATTCAAATCGTACATTCCAAATCCGATAGCGCCGTCTTCGTCAATCCAACGGGTTTTTGCATATTCATATTTCATTTTGACAATTTCCTGAAATTCAGTAAATCGGTTGCTGTCGTATGGCTTGAACAGATTCAAGGCGGTGTAAACAGGCTTCTGAAAACCCGATCCGGCACGCTCAATCGGAAATATTTCAATGAAAAACTCTTTTTCGATAATCCTGCCCGGTTCAATATTCAGATAGGTATCGTCATAAGCCATGGGCGTTTTCTGCAAAGCTTTTGCAACGCTGTGTTGTCCATTGTAACCGATTGGGCCGGAATAGAGCACGATTTCGCTGTAATTCTCTTTTGTTTCGATGCCTGCCGACCACCACTGATCTGCCAGTACAGCACCACGAACCGGACTGGGAGTGAAATAAAGAGCAGATGCAGTTAATTCTCTCGCGTTTTCAAGCATTATAAACGGCATGGGATAACGATGATCTTCAAAAATTGCAAATTCATCATTTGCACCCTTATATACGGGTATTATATCGGGATTTACTTTCGCACCCATCAGATTACCATAGTAGAGCGTACCTGGCAGCAGCGGCTTTAAATTTTTTCCTTCCATCTGAAACCGCACAGACAGTGTCGCATTTTTCAAAGTATCCGGTCCAGTCCATTCAAAGCGGCGAATACATCTGATTAAACCATTATCCATACTTTTATAGGAATCGGTGAGTAACATCTCACCTCGGGTGTGTTGCATTTTCCCTTTCAGGATTGTCCAGCCGTTGATAATTTCTTTCTGTTCCGGATAAATATGAGTCCATTGGCTCATCCAGTTGTTTTCCCAGCCTGTTGCAATCGACCATAATCCTTCTTCGGGCGCTTTCAACACCACATTCCCCTGCATTTCAAACCGGGGCATATTGTCAATCAGGGTGAATTGTGCCTGCAAATTATTGACAGAGATGAAAAAAGTCAAAAAAATAAATCTTGTGAAACCTGTTTTTTTGAGAAAATTCCTGAACATTTGAATATGAGTTTATTGATA
>CAYNOQ010000146.1:0-4457 GCA_964398855.1 uncultured Mariniphaga sp.
TAAAAAAACCGCTGCAAAATTGCAGCGGTTTTTTTTATTGGGTGACCCAGCTGGGGCTCGAACCCAGGACCCCATCCTTAAAAGGGATGTGCTCTACCTGCTGAGCTACTGAGTCATCCTGTTTCCTTTGTTTCTCAAAGGCGGTGCAAAAGTAATACTTATTTTTTTTCACACAAATCCGATAAAGAATAAATCCAGAAAAAAGCCATTTCTTAAATAATGTGCAATCTCACCACGGATTTTATGTTTTCATACGGTAGTTTCTTAAAATCTCTTAAATTTGAATTAAACGAATTTAAATAAAATGCGCTTATTGTTTAGACCCAAGTTATTCAGTGTTTTAAGGGAAGGTTATACAGGCAGACAGCTCTCTTCTGACCTGCTTGCCGGAATTGTTGTGGGAGTTATTGCCCTTCCGTTAGCCATTGCGTTTGCCGTTGCATCGGGTGTTTCGCCCGACAGAGGACTGGTTACGGCAGTTGTTGCAGGATTTATCATTTCGGTTTTGGGCGGCAGCAGGGTGCAGATTGGCGGACCAACCGGCGCCTTTATCGTGATTGTTTACAGTATTGTTGCCAAATACGGTATCGACGGTTTACTCATATCCACAATAATGGCAGGCGGACTTCTTGTGGTTTTTGGCGTGCTGAAATTAGGCTCTCTTTTGAAGTATTTTCCGCATCCGTTAATTGTGGGATTTACCAGCGGTATTGCAGTCGTAATTTTTTCCACGCAGATCAGAGATGCCTTTGGGCTTGATATTCAGAGCGTACCGGCAGATTTTCTGGATAAATGGAGCGTCTATTTCAAATATGCAGATACGGTAAATTTCTATGCATTGGGAATTACGATGCTGTCAATGTTTTTTGTTTTGCTTCCCAAAAAGATGACCCGAAAAATTCCCGGGTCGCTCATTGCCATACTATTCACCACCTTTTTGGTGCAGATTTTCAACCTGCCTGTACTTACTATTGAGTCATTTTTTGGTGAAATTCCAAATACCATTCAGCTGCACATGCCAAAAATCAACTGGGGTGAATTGGGTGCATACGTGCAGCCGGCAATGACTATTGCCCTTCTCGGCGGTATTGAATCCCTGTTGTCGGCTGTTGTATCCGACGGCATGATTGGCGGACGCCACCGCTCAAACACCGAGCTGATTGCACAGGGAGTAGCAAACATCGTAACTCCTTTTTTTGGCGGAATTCCCGCAACCGGAGCGATAGCACGCACGGCAACCAATGTGAAAAACGGAGGTAGAACACCCGTGGCAGGAATAATTCATGCAGTGACCCTGTTGCTGATAATGCTCTTTTTTGGAAAATGGGTGAAACTGATTCCCATGTCGTGTCTTGCCGGGATATTGATTGTGGTTGCCTACAACATGAGTGAGTGGCGCTCGTTTCTCTCCATTTTCAGAGGTTCTCTTTTTGATATTATTGTGTTGCTGAATACCTTTGTTTTAACGGTTTTGGTGGACTTAACCGTTGCCATTCAGGTTGGTGTGGTGCTTTCCGCCCTGCTGTTTATGAAAAGGATGGGAGACATCAGCAAAACAATTCCCGCCGTTGTAGATACTGATGTGATTGAAGATTACTCGGAGATACCCCGCGAAATCGCAATTTATGAAATCAGCGGTCCGCTCTTTTTCGGGTCGGCAAAGCATTACAGCGAGGTGATTAAATCTACCGGACTGAAAAGCAAAATTATGATTATTCGTATGCGACACGTACCGTTTGTGGACGCCACCGGATTGACCAATCTGAAAGAAGCATTGAAAATACTGACTCAATCCGACATTCGGGTTATCCTTTCCGGAGTGAATGAAAATGTTGCCGCTGACTTGGAAAACTTCAATATTATTAAGATGATTGGTAAAGACTCTGTTTTTCCTGTTTTTGATGATGCACTGGAATATGCTAAAAAGCATGTTGTCACCATGAGGAAAAAGAGCAGAGGCTCTCAGTCTAAGTGAGCTTCCATGAACTCTTTAATCTGCTGAACCGTGAGCTTTTTCCCCAGGATGGTTTTATTTTCGTCCAAGAGAAAGAGTCCGGGGGTTGAGCGCACATCGTAAAGAATCCGGAAACGGGAATCGTGATGTTCATCCCAAACATTCACCCAATCAAATAGCTCGTGCTCAATCAGGAAGTCCTGCCACTCTTCCTTTTTCATTGCAGAATAAACGGCAAAAACTTCAAGTCCTTTCTCTCTGTATTCGTGGTAAATTTCCTTATAAATCGCGGGTACGTAAATCCGGCAATAAGAGCAGTGTGGCTCATAGAACAGCAGCAGCGTATATTTTGCCCTAATTCCGTGAAGACTTGCATATTCGCCGTCGAAAGTTTCGAGATTCAGGTCGGGCGCCGTTTTGCCAACCAGACTGTTCTCCATGAACACCACATTTTCCCTGATTTTTTCCAGTACATCTTCAGATGCCCAGGGCGTTTGTTCCGATAAATAATATTCTTTTGCAATATCCACAAACAGCGCATCCATGCCCATAACTTTGCTGCTGAAACTGTTGTTCAAAAAATAGGATACCACATACCTGAACGTTTCTTCATGAGGTTTCACATCCTCAATAAATTGAAAAACAGGAACTTTTACGGAATCATAGCTTTGAAAAAGCACTTTGGTGAACCAGGTGTCCAAAACTTTTTTATAAATCGGTGTGTGCAGAAAGCGCTCATCGGTATAGTCAAAATTATCCCAGTAGTGCCTTTGCTGATGATAAAACCGGGCATTGTGCAGCAGCGTGTCGTTTTGCTGAATCTCCTTCGGAAGTGCTGAAATATCCAGAGGAGGAATCATCCGGTTTGCCATGATATATTTTGCATGAAAAGTATTTGGAACCGATGCTGCCAGTTTTGCCAGATCATCGTTGAATTGCAGGGTTACATCAGCCAGTTCCTTCTCCAGATTCTTTTTTCGCGAAATAGAAGCGCCATCCATTCTGTTTCTTATTTGAATGTTTTTTAGCTGAAATTTTTTCAAAATGAGCAGATAATCACTGAAAGCGGCAATTTCGGCTGAGCCTTGGGTTTTCAGCGTTTCCGTATTAAAAGATTCGGTACTTACTGAAAACTGCTGTTCTTTTCCAATCAATATATCAATGTGTTTGTTTTTGTCGAGATAGATTTTATACAATCCCTGGGGCAGAGCAGCAGCGGATGAAAAGACGCCTTTCCCTTGCTCATCAAGCAGAATGGAGTCTCTGGCGTAAATGTTTTCAAGATAATAGCCCGCTAAATAGAGTTTTTGCCCGGCAGCAGATTTTATCTCCACATTCAGTTGAAAAGACTGCCCGGCAGAAGACAGATGAAGAAATAGAAAGATAAAAAGAGAAGGAAAAACTAAAATCCATTTATGCATAAAAGTAATTTTTGATTGAAAACGGCGGTTCAAAAATAAAGTTTAATTTTTAAACGGTATTCCGGCGGCGTTGTTCAGATTGTTTGTATAACTTCACCGGCTGCAAAAACAGAGAGATGCTATCAGTAAATATTCCGGTTTATAATGTTGATGTTTGCCGGCTTGCCATGCAGATTTTGGAACAAGCTGATGCGTTGGGCATTGATTATGAAATTCGAATATATGATGACGGTTCGGATGATGAATTCAAGCTTACAAACCGGCATTTGAAAGAATATAAGGGAATTATTTACAGAGAGCTGTCGCAAAATGTCGGGCGCGCTGCCATTCGCAATAAAATGGGCTTTGATTCTCAAAAATCTTTCCTGCTTTTCATCGATGCTGATTCAAAATTGATTTCACCGGATTACCTGAAAAAATACCTTGACCTGGCAGTACCGGATGCTGTAATTTGCGGTGGCACGGCATATTCCAAAAACAGACCTGTGGATGAAAAATTGCTTCGCTGGGTTTATGGTGCTCAGCGCGAAGCGATTCCGGCTGAAAAGCGTGCAGGAAAAAAGGGTTTTATTATCACTTCCAACAATTTTTTCATCGATCGCGAATTGTTTCAAAAGATACATTTTCGGGAGAATATCGGACCTTACGGACATGAAGACACTTTGTTGGGATTTGATCTTTTTACGGCAGGACACACTTCGCTGCAAATCAATAATCCGGTTGAGCATACCGGATTGGAAAACTCTGAGCTGTTTTTGAAAAAGACCGAAGAAGCGCTGCAAAATCTTCTCTTTATTTCAACTGAAATTATCGGAGATTCACCGGAATTCGGCAAAAGAGTCGGCTTTTTGGCACAATATGGAAAGCTGACGAAGTTCATTCCCGAAGCTTCTCTGCAACTCTTTTTCCGCAAATTCAAAAACCGGATATCTAAGAATCTTACCGGAAAGAATCCCCGGCTGCTTTTGTTTGATCTCTATAAAGCAGGTTATTATGCTAATTTAAGGAGAAGAAAAGAGTAACAGAAACATCAGTAAATAATTCAACGTCATTTTTCGCACAGCGAAAAATCTGTTTATTGC
>CAYNOQ010000147.1:0-4374 GCA_964398855.1 uncultured Mariniphaga sp.
TACTGACAAGTTATATTAACAGTTTAGGTCTTCCAAGTGAGGTCTCAATCCTACTTTTTCTGGAACTTGGTTACTGACTTGAAGAAACATGATACTTCGTATCAAAATTCTTTCGTCTCAATCCTACTTTTTCTGGAACTTGGTTACTGACTTATAGCCTAATGACTAAAGAAGAAATCGGAAAGCAGTCTCAATCCTACTTTTTCTGGAACTTGGTTACTGACTTAGATGGCAAAATTTATATGACTATCGGTATAAATAGTCTCAATCCTACTTTTTCTGGAACTTGGTTACTGACACCTCTTTTTATATTCTACTACTAATCAGCTTCTTGTGCTCTGACTTTCCGGCAATTTAATCTTTTTCAAGAGAAAAAAACCTCTTTTTTAGCGACTGCAAAGATACGCTTTATACTGATGAAAAACAAGATGTCAAAGAACTTCAATTTTAAGTCCGTTTTTATTAAAAAAACAGGGTGTTTTTATTTTTTAGAATCAAATCAAAATCAATGTTTTGTCCAATCACTTTCATCGCTTTGATTTCGTCTGTGGAGACCGGAACCAGCAAAATGCTGTCGTTATTTTCATAACACTCCTGCACTTCTTTCAAATCATTTTTAATTTCATCATAGACTACCCGGCCTGTGTTTGCTAAAAAAATAGATTTTTGCACCCGTGTACATCCCTTTTTTATAAGATATTTTGCCACTTGCGTGCGCACCTTATTGTTTTCAATATCATACATTACAAAATAGATCATTTCGTTATTTTTTTTGCTCAAACCTTTAACAATTCCTAAAATCTGCTCAATGCGCTCGTTCAATGGTTGCAAGGGGTCAGTCTGGTTTTCAATTTTCTCCCTGATCTTGGGAACTCCCTCCAAACCAGCTCTTTTAATTTTTCGCATTTTCTCAACAAATGTGAGTTCTTTCTTCCTTTTTACCATCACAAAAGCCATTGTGCCATAAGTTGCTGGCATATTCCGTTCAGTTCACTATCGGTGCCAACACGTGGCGTTTTAACTATGGTGTATCCTCTCTGACCGTAATAGAGATCTATTTCTGCCTGCCTGCGACCCAATGAAAACTTAAATTTCTTCCCGTAATGAATTCCGCTGATCTCTGTTGTTGCAATATTGTATTCCGACATTTGAGCCACAATCGACTCGGTGATTTTTTCAATCTCATCGGGAATAAAAATTTGTTTCTCACGCTTTGTCCGAAAATTGGGATTCAGTGTTCTTTTAATTTTCTCCAATGCTTCTTCCTCTAATTCCGGTTTTGGTGCCGGCAGATTGGCTTCCTTTGCATCCTGCTCCTTTTCTTTCAATTCAGCTTTTAGCTCCCTTATTTCAAGATAGTTATTGAAATTCACTATTTTTTCGGGAATTACTGCCTCAGCATCGGGATTGTAAAAAGCATCGGTATCGTGCGAAATAAAGCAGGCACGGGTGACGTCACTGGTTCGCGTATCAGCCACCTGCTCCAATTGATATTGCGATGAAAAATTGTTGACAAATGCACGATAGAAGAGTTTATATCGTCCGGCATCGTACATTTTCTCATTCAGTCTGAAAAGAATCTTCAATCCGTCTTCCCCTGGCGATGTAAACATCAGTAAGATTTGGGGATTATCCGAAAGCCTAATTTTCAACTGCCCGGGAGTGGTGTTTTTTACTGACAAGTGGTCAATATCTACAATAAAATGGTTTATCCATGCAAAGTTTTCCGTCCGCCTCACCGCCGGATGAAAGATTCCGGTTACCACATAGGGCAAATTGCGTTTAAGTTCCTGATAGCGCTTTGTGTCAATGTTTTTCACTAATCTGAGCTGCCTCACGGCTGAAATTATCTCCGGTTTGGGATTCTTCACGGCGTAGAAAAGATATTCGGGCGTCACTTTCAGCAAAGGATCATTTATCTTATATATACATTTTCCGGCTTGTAGCATCACACATATTTTTTAAATTTTTGCGCAAGACTTTGAGAATATAAATCGATGTGGTTGAGGCGGGAGCGGCTGACTCCCTTCTCTTTCACCACTTCACCCAGATAATCATTCATACCTTGAATAAGAATGCGCTTGCCTAAACTTTCCAGCCAAAATGAGCCATCTTCGCGAATGCTGTAACAATCTTCGTTAATTACTTCCTGCATCACCAGTGAAAAGCAGACATAATCTGCCCAAACGCGATAGCGCTCAATAATATCGAATACCAAAACCGGGCGGTTGTAGTCATCGCGGTGAAAAACACCCACATAGGGGTCTATTCCGGCTTTGATGAGTGATCCTTCAATTTTGCCATACAAAATTCCGTAGGCATAGTTGAGCAGGCAATTTGTTATATCAAGTGCCGGATGCTGACTGCGCCCTGTCATCTTGTAGCCTTCAGGTAAAAACTCATTAATCATCTCAAAATAGATGCGCGAGGCGGCACCTTCCCAGCCACGCAAACCTGCTGCAATATCGGGAATCACTTCGCCTTCCAGCCTGCCGGTTTTGGTACGGTAATCTTCAATGCGTGCAATGGCAGTTTTCACCCGTTCATTCACTGCTTCGGAATAGGTGTGCATGGAGAGCAAAAGTGCCTGTTGATTCTCCATTTTTTGTATGACAATAGATTTTATCCATTTCAGCGCATCTTTAGAGAATGCAAATTCTATCTGACCTTTTCGGATGGTGGAAATAGAACCGTATTTGTGGCTCCATATTCTCCCTTTCGGGTTTCCGGTTTTATCCACAAAAAGCACTTCAATTTCATTATCAATAGCCAGGAGTGCCGCATCGCTGGTGATTTGAGCTCCGCGTGAAATAACAATACTCTTTATTCCCGAAGGATGAACACGTTGTTTCCCATCTTTGTGCAGCACCAGAAAAGTGTCGTTGTCTTTTACCAAACTGGTGCCATAGGTGTTTAAAATAAGTTCCATATTTCAATTTTAACCGGATTCGTTTACATAATTTTTAATTTCCATTCAATAAACTGAAGGATATTTGGGCACAATCAACTGCTTTGATGCGCGGGTGATAGCTGTATATAACCAGCGATACTGATTTTCTCTGGGAAGTTTTTCAAAAGCGGGTTCAAATTGAAAATAGACGCTATCCCATTCACCGCCTTGTGCCTTGTGGCAAGTGATTGCATATCCGAATTTCACGCGCAGGGCGTTAAATCGTTTGTCAGAAATCATATATTGCAGGAACAATTCAGAACCCGGTTTAATATTTCTCTTTTTCATTCGGCGCGAAAAGTCAATGGTGAAAAGCTTGTCTTCATCAACTGTTAATCCGGGTGCTGCCGAATAGAGAAGGTCTTTAATAATTTTTACGGTTTGAATTTTGCCCGTTTCGGGGTCTTCAGTTTCTGCATCCATTAACGAAATATCACCCACTTTTTCACCGGTATCCGAAAATGATTTCAACCGCAAATGCTGCCCGTTATTATAACCTGTGGGATAATTGTTTTGTACCACCATAATCCACTCGCCGTTTTGCAGTTTTGGATTTTGTTTTTTGAAAAGCTTGCTTCGCACCTGATTGTTGAGATAGTGTGCCGACCCGTTTGAAAGGGTAATCAGTGTACTGTTATCCTCTCCGTGCTTTTGAATTTGCCGGGTATATTTACTTAAAGCCGACCAGATGTTTGGTGAGATAACTATATCAGGCCACCTGGAGGCAGCTAATCCAACAGGTGGCAGTGTGCCGGAAAAAAGTATCTCTCTGAGCCTGGTGGCATTGTCAATAATTCCACCCATTTCAGCCTGGCGCTTCACTTCTGTCAGACTGCTTTCTAAAACTTTTTTACCATATTTCTCAGCTAAATACTCCGGGTTGAGTGCAGCAGAAAAGCTGCTGCTGACTGGAGGGAGCTGCGCATTGTCACCAACAAATATAATTTTACGTTTTCCGGCATACTGGAAAATATGACTTAAAAACCGACCATCGTCAAACAGCAGTTGTTGTCCAGATTTGGAGCGGTCGGAAATCATAGATGCTTCATCAATGAAATAGATGGTTTGTTCATCATCTGAATTGACACGTAATTTAAAAGCAATAGTCTTATTTTGCTCAGTGACTTCGCTATTTTTTGCATCCACTATATATATTGTGCTGTGGATTGTTGTAGCAGAACGTCCGGTTTTATTTGCAAGCACCCTTGCTGCCCTTCCGGTGGATGCCATCAGTCGGAAAGGCTTTTTCTGAGCATCCAAATAGTCAAGCACCCCCTTGAGTAGTGTTGTTTTTCCGGTTCCGGCATATCCCTGAAGAATAAACACCTGATCGTCTTTACTGTCGAAAAAGATGTGCAGCTTCTGAATAGCCACCCACTGCCCGGTGGTGGGCTGATAGGGTAAGAAAGAGGTGATGGGCATAA
>CAYNOQ010000148.1:0-4307 GCA_964398855.1 uncultured Mariniphaga sp.
AACCGATAACCCCGGCGACATTAGGCGCCATGGCGTGCATCAGCAAATGGTTGGTCGGGTCTTCCTTCAGCCCCAGATGCTGAACCACGCGTGCGCTGTCCGGTACGGCTGAAACTCCGGCTGCGCCAATCATCGGATTAATCTTATTTTCGCCTTTGAGGAATATATTCATAATCTTTGCTCCAATAACACCGCCGGAAGTAGCAATGATAAAGGAGACAGCCCCTAATCCAAAAATCTTGATGGAAGATGGAGTCAGGAAAATATCTGCCTGCGTTGATGCGCCTACCGTTATTCCCAACAGAATGGTAACAATGTCAATCAGGGCATTGCTGGCAGTATTTGCCAGACGGTTTGTAACTCCGGATTCCTTGAGCAGATTACCTAAGAACAACATTCCCAGCAGCGGAAGCGCCGATGGCGCAATGTATGCGGTGAGCAGCAATCCCACGATTGGGAATAAAATTTTCTCTAATTTTGAAATGGCGCGCAAAGGTTTCATTCTCATTTTGCGCTCTTTTTTCGTGGTGAGCAGCTTAATAACCGGCGGCTGAATCACGGGAACGAGTGCCATATATGAATAGGCGGCAATAGCAATGGGACCGATGAGATTTTTCACCACTTCTCCGTTTGCCAGCACGTTCATTCCGTTTGCCAGTTTGGATGAAATAAAAATTGCCGTTGGACCATCGGCGCCACCGATAATCCCGATAGCTCCCGCTTCAGGCGGAGCGAAGCCAAGCCAAAGCGCACCTAACAGAGTCATAAAAATCCCGATCTGGGCAGCAGCGCCAAGCAGCATCAGTTTCGGATTGGATATGAGCGATGAAAAATCGGTCATTGCGCCAATTCCGAGAAAAACAAGCGGCGGATACCATCCCTGAACAACTCCCTGATACAGAATATTCAATACTGAACCGGGTTCATAAATTCCAAGCCCCAGATTAAAATCAGTTACCTGAAACATGGGAATATTCCCGATTAAAACGCCAAAGCCAATGGGTACGAGCAGCAGTGGTTCTAATTCGTAACGGATACCGAAATAAAGGAAAAACAACCCGACAACAATCATTATCAGATGTTTCCACGAAACATTGGCAAATCCTGAAAATTCATAGAATAAAAACAACCCTGCAACCGCATTGCTGTACTTCTTATACACAAAACCATCCCCGTTCAAATCACCATCCGGTGAAAACCGAAAAACTCGCTGCGGAAGCTTAACTGTTTCTGGATCAGAAATATAATCGGTTGCTGATACATTGGGGTCTTTGTTCGTTTTGAAGTGAATCACCCTGACAGGATTAAAGTCAAGTATAATTTCATTTCCTGAAATGGTGAATCGTCCTGGATAACGCTGTTTTGCCGAGTCTAAAACAAAGGTATAGTCAGACTCAAAATTGATTGTTTTATATCTTTTAACCGTTTGGGGTTCTTCACCGGGTTTCACTTCGGCGGGGTCATACGTTGAAATTGTAATATACCCGTCGCTTCGGTTCACCCACTTCCCTGTGATAATATTTTTATAGATATCCGCTTCGCTCCCGCGGGCAACCATTCCCGAAAGAATTACCGTAAGGAAAAAAGCAAGCTGAAATATTTTTTTCATGTTTTTTATCATTGTAAACTTAAAAAGTGAGACTTAATTTATACTGAAAGTAAAATCCGTGTTTGATTTCCCATTCTGTAAGTCAGTAGCCTTGTCAATCATTTGGTTCAGGCAATTTCAATCAGCACATCATCCTGCTGAACCACATCGCCTGCATTTACTTTAATTGCAATTATCTCACCGCCTTTTGTTGTTTGTACCTGGTTTTCCATTTTCATGGCTTCCATGGCCAAAACATTCTGTCCTTCGGTGACGGTATCTCCAACTGCCACATGAACCTTTAAAATAGTTCCGGGAAGGGGCGATAAAACTTCAAACTTTCCGGTGACGGCTTTTTTGGTAATCTGACCTTCTCCCGGAAGTTTTTCAACAGGTTTCCGAATGAGACGCGGTGTTTTTGTGGTCTTAACTTCCGTTTGCAGAACAACTTCGTAGATCGTCCCGTTAACATCAACTTGCGCAAGGTTGTCTTCCATATCTTTGACATGAACATCGTAATCCAGTCCGCTTATTGTGAATTTATATTTTTTCATCTGAATACTTTTTTAATATTTTGGCCAATTTTGAGTTACACTGTAAATTTTTGAGCTCCATGGGGAATATGCTTTTCTCACCTGTTTTATAGTTAAAACATTGCTCTCAATATCATGCATTTCACTCAAATAGAGATGCAGTGCAAGGCTGATTGCAGCAGTAACGTTCCCTTCCATAGATTCTTTTTTCTGGGAAATAGCTCCTGTTTCGCTTTCCTTTTTTCCTCTTTTGAGCTTTAATTCAAGTATTTTAGGAATATTGCTAAAAACAATAATGAGAAGCACCAGTGAGAAAAGCACAATCAGGAATCCAACAATGGAAACAGTAAACCCTAATTCGAATACATTTACCTGTAAATTGAAAAGAAAATTCATGACATACCTGTTTTTAAAGTGGAATATTTGAATGTTTCTTTGGCGGATTTATCAGCTTCTTTGTTGTCAGGCTCTGTAATCCCCGAATTATACGGAACCTGGTATTTCTCGGCTCAATAATATCGTCAATATATCCTAATGCTGCTGCCTGATAGGGATTGGCAAACTTTTCTTCATATTCTGCTTCAAGTCCGGCAACATATTTTGCACGCTCTTCCGGATCTTCAATTCCAGCTGCCTTTTTGCCATAAAGCACTTCAACAGCGCCTGAAGCGCCCATTACGGCAATTTCTGCCGTGGGCCAGGCGTAATTCAAATCACCACGCAATTGCTTGCATGACATCACATCGTGTGCTCCACCGTAGGATTTTCGAAGTGTAACCGTAATTTTTGGCACAGTCGCCTCTCCGTAGGCAAACATCAGTTTTGCCCCGTGAATAATAATCCCGCCATATTCCTGCCTGCTTCCGGGTAAAAACCCGGGAACATCAACCAGGGTCAGAATCGGAATATTGAATGCATCGCAAAAGCGCACAAAGCGCGCTGCTTTTCTGGATGCTTCAATATCGAGTACACCGGCTAAATAGTTGGGCTGGTTGGCAACAATACCCACCGGATGGCCGTCAAATTTTGCAAATCCGATAACAATATTTTTTGCATAATTCCTGTGAATTTCCAAAAATTCCGAATAATCCACAATTGAAGTAATCACATCTAAAATATCGTAGGGCTGATTGGGATTTTGCGGAATGAGTTCATTCAGATGATCATCCATCCTATCAATCGGGTCCGTGTTTTCTGTGATAATCGGGTCTTCAAGATTATTTTGCGGAATGTATGTCAGGAGTTTGCGTATGAGCATAAGACCCTCTTGTTCATTTTCAACCAAAAAGTGAGAAACACCCGATTTGCTTGCATGAACTTTCCCGCCGCCCAAATCTTCAATGGAAATATCTTCTCCGGTAACCGTTTTTACCACTTTAGGTCCGGTAACAAACATGTAGGAATTCTGCTCCGTCATCATAATGAAATCTGTGAGCGCCGGAGAATAGACTGCACCGCCGGCACAGGGACCAAAAATTGCGGAAATTTGCGGAATAACTCCCGAAGCCATGATGTTTCGCTGAAAAATTTCGGCATAACCTGCAAGTGAAGTTACACCTTCCTGAATTCTGGCACCGCCTGAATCATTGATACCGATTACGGGCGCTCCGGCTTTCATTGCCATATCCATCACTTTGCATATTTTCTGCGCAAAAGTTTCGGAAAGCGAACCGCCAAAAACGGTAAAATCCTGTGAAAAAACATAAACAACGCGCCCATCTATGGTTCCGTGTCCTGTTACAACCCCGTCGCCAAGGAATTTTTTATTTTCCATGCCGAAGTTGGTGCAACGGTGCGTAACAAACATATCAAACTCTTCAAAACTCCCCTCATCCAACAACAATTCAATACGTTCACGCGCGGTGAGTTTTCCCTTACTGTGCTGGGCTTCAATTCGCTTAATACCTCCTCCGAGTTTTGCTTCAGCACGTAAATCAATCAGTTTTTTAATTTTATCCTGAGTACTCATTTTATAATTATTCAATTTGTGTTAATGTTCTATTTGCTGCACAACTCGGTTAAAACACCCAATGTTGATTTTGGATGCAAAAAACCGATATTCAAACCTTCGGCGCCTTTTCTGCTCTTCTGGTCAATCAGGCGCACTCCCTTCTCTTCCAGCTCTTTCAGTGAACTGTCAACATCATCAACGGCATAGGCGATATGATGAACCCCCTGCCCTCTTT
>CAYNOQ010000149.1:0-4266 GCA_964398855.1 uncultured Mariniphaga sp.
CGGGTAAAACCATGAATGCTGCGCTTGAGCAGCTAAAAGGACTGAATGTCAAAACGCTGGCAATGAAAGGAAAGGCAGACTATGTGCTGTTCCCGGAGATCGGGGATTGTGTCAACTGGCCATGGAAACCTTAATGAAAGAATTGATTTTGGTGCGGGAAGCATCCTTTCTGTAGGCAAATTTTGCCTACCTTTGGTAGGGGGGACGAACGTTAATCAACTTATTATCAGACACCAAAAAACTCTTCACTTTGTTCAGAATGACCACCCATTTTATATAATAATGATTGTTTTCAGGCGGTGTCACCGCCTGAAAACAATCTCCTTCAATCTCCACTTAATCTGCGGGAGGCTATCCGCGTAAATCAGCGAGAAATAAAAAAACACAGTGTAAAATCCCCACTTAATCCCAACCTTATCTCCACCTTATCTCCCTTAATCCACAGGAGCCAAAAAAACCCTACCCGGAATATCGGGGCGGTCAAAAACATAGCGTCTATACTATTTTAATTTACTTTTTTTCCAAATTAGTTTTTCACCCCAGAAAGGGATGATCGTATTTTCACACTCCACCCCGGGAAGATGCTCAAGAGTTTTGGTTATGGATGCCTGTCCGTGAGGATAAGGCTTGTGCCTCAGCTCTATCAGATGGGACAAAACAGCATAATCCGGTTGCACCTGCCCTTCTCCGGTGCCAAGTATCTCATTTTCTCTTGGCGCCCCCCATCTTAGAACCAGCAAATTGACAGGTCCCTGAACATTCAGAAAGCGTTCGGGAAGAAAGCCCGAATCGCCACAGTGAAGCATTGTGAAATTACCGGAATCTTCGCCGCAATCAATACGGAACATCGTTACAAAATCCTGCAGATCGGGGCTTCTGAGATGGTCTGAAATATCGGTGGAGATGATAAAATTTCCAATTTTGTAACTTGTTGCTGTTTTGGAGAAATATTGCCCTCCCTTTTCATAGAAATTGGATAAAACAGGCTTCCCGTGATTGTGCATAGCTTCCATTAGCCCGGTATTATAATGGTCGCCATGGTTGTGGGTTATGCAAAGAAAATCAAGGTAAGGCTCCAGTTTTTCGGCATAGCGGTGGTCAATATCAATTCCGAAACAGCCTGTCGGGGTTTTCACCACAAACCCCATGTTGTAAACCATCCAAACTATGGCAGTGCCTTTTTTCACTTTCGTGCTTTTCACCTCACCCAATATTTTTTCAAAAGACTCGCGGTAGCAATAAAGAATGGGAGTTGAGTGCTCCAATCGTGAAGCTGTAGAATCTGCACTTGTGAGATATTCACGGAAGGTGGTGTTGGGCAAATTATCGGAATAAACCTCAAACTGCTTCAGGAGGGGTAATCTTTTATCATCTAACACCAAAGGGGAAGTTTTCCTGAAATTACGCATGGTTTCCACCGCTTCATTGGTGTATTTTTTCTGTTCTTTCTGAAATGAATTTTTCTGTGCATTAACAGCAAAAACTGTAAAAAGCATCAGAAAAAATAAAATTGATTTTTTCATGGTTTTGAGAAATTTGTTATATCAAATTTATTTATAAAAAATGTATCTCTCGCCGGCATGGTTTTGTAAACCGTGCCTTGTTTTGCAAAAGCAAAAACAGCGACAAGGCACAAAGAGATGACTAAATAGTCTCTTTCCATCTGAATATTTCTGCCTCCCCGGCTTCCAGTTTATACCATGAACCATATTTAGAGGCATCATCAAGAGTGCCATCTTTACGAACAACCTCAACCTGTCCGTTGAATTGGATACGCAAATCCAACGGTTTCAAAAAGCTGCGGTTGACTATGACTAAGTATTGGAAACCATCTTTCTCCAAAAGCGAAATGACAGCACCGCCACCATCCGTATCAAGAGACGTTACCTGTTCAGGCAGAATTGTCAGCTTTTTTGTGCCTACAGGAATTTCATTACCGATATGATGCAGGGATATAACGTTTGCTCCCATAAATACGAATGCCCTGTTTTGTAGTTCTTTATTCACTTCCCGAACCAGATCATACACAGGACTACGTTTCTTTTCGGATGTAATGGGTGCTTCATGGAAATTCCAGTGAGTTGTACCCGGATTCCAGTATGTGAAATATTGCAGACATTGGGCACCATAGGCTAAGTTGCTGTACATTTGCAGTTTCAATTGTGCCGCATTGGGAATAGGATAGTCGTCATGTGCCGTGGTAAGCGCGAAAGCCCAGAACGGTTTACCGGCTGCCCGCGATTTTTCAGCAATAACTTCCAGATTGTCATACCATCGTTCACGCAGTTGATCCCTGACGATTGGATAAAAATCAAACGACACCATTTCCAGATTCACCTCTTCAATAAAACGTTGTACATGTTCTTCGTACGTTTCACCGAGCACATCTTCGGGTACATAATTAGGAAACAGATTTAAATAACAGTGATGAATATTGTCAACTGCCCTGATTCTTTTCGCCCATTCAGCCAGCGTGGGAAAGTCTTTGCTTGTAGGCTCGTCCCGCAGAAAATAACCAGCTAATCCGGGATGATTTTTTACTTTTCTTACGGTACCCTCCGGATCGGATTCTAATTCTGAGCAGGTAAACATAGATTTAATTCCCACAGTAGCAGCCAGATCAAGTGCATTTTTGGCATCTTCAAAATTGGAAGTATGGGAAAATGTGATCGTAAAGCCGGCATCCTTCAGTTCCTGATAACGTTCTACTGTTGCATCGCTGGCAGGTATGCTATACCATGCCAAAATAGGAATTTTTTCCTGCGCAGATAATTTTATGACAAACGGCAATAAGAAAATCAAAACTAATACAGAAATCCTACCTAATCCCATTAAGAAAAACGTGCTCTTTTGCATGATCACAACTATTTTAGTAAATAGTGAAAATGTGAAAATTATTTGGATTAAAATTAAAACCCTCCAATCAATTTTATTGATTAGAATGTATCAAGACATATTCTTTATTGTAAAAAAACAAAGAAGGACTTTTTCAGTAGAGCCGAATTGTCAATTCCTCAACGGAGTTACAGACGACGGAAAACTTTCTGTCAGATTCCAGAGGCTCTTGTTCGGTTTACTACCCATTTCAAATAAAATATGTCCGCCACTCAGCAGTTCATCATGTGTGAAAAACGATTTTTTCAATGTTTTTCCGTTAACCGAAGCTTTTTGAATATAGACGTCATGGTCAGCTCCGGGCGACTCAATGGCTAGTGATTTTCCATTGGGAAGCTCCATTTTCACCTTTTCAAATAGCGGAGAACCAATAACATATTCAGAATTTCCCGGACAGACCGGATAGAAACCAAGCGATGAAAAAACATACCATGCAGAAGTTTGCCCGTTATCTTCGTCACCACAATAACCGTCTGGAGCCGGATGATACAGTTTTGTCAGCACTTCACGGATTCGTTGCTGTGTTTTCCATGGTTTCCCGGCATAGTTATAAAGATAAATCATGTGTTGAATAGGTTGATTCCCGTGTGCATAATTTCCCATATTAACAATCTGCATCTCCCGGATTTCATGAATCGGAAACCCGTAGTAGGAACAATCAAAGATTGGCGGAACAATAAAAATGGAATCCAGCATGGTTGTAAAACTGTCATGTCCGCCCATGAGTTGTGCAAGTCCTTCCACATCGTGAAAAACGCTCCATGTGTAATGCCAGCTGTTTCCTTCGGTGAAAGCATCACCCCATTTGTATGGATTGAATAGCGATTGAAACGTTCCGTCTTCATTTCTGCCGCGCATAAGTCCCGTTTCCTTGTCAAAAACATTCCGGTAATTTTGCGCCCTTTTTTCAAAAAGTGTTATTTCTTCCTTCGATTTGCCCAAGGACTTAGCCAGCTCGGCAATACAAAAATCGGCATAGGCATATTCGAGTGTCCGGGCTGTATTTTCGCGAATTTCCACGTCGTAGGGCACATAGCCCAATGCATTGTAGTATTCGGCTCCATATCTGCCGACTGAAGATACAGGTCCCTGTGCTTCGGTGTTTTTCAAAATTGCTTCGTACAGGGTTTCAATATCATAGCCACGAATTCCTTTCAGATAGGAGTCGGCAATGATTGAGGCTGAATTGGAACCAATCATACAGTCGCGGTGCCCGGGGCTTGCCCATTCCGGCAGCCACCCGCTTTCCTTGTAAGTGTTGACCAGTCCTTCCATAATCCGGCTGTTCAGTTCAGGATACATAAGCGTGAAAAACGGGAAAACTGCACGGAATGTATCCCAGAAACCGTTGTCGGTGAACATATAACCGGG
>CAYNOQ010000150.1:0-4263 GCA_964398855.1 uncultured Mariniphaga sp.
TGAAACCTGTTTTTTTGAGAAAATTCCTGAACATTTGAATATGAGTTTATTGATATTGAATAATTAAATTTCCGAATTAAATCTTTATTAACTTTCTGATTAATAAAGTGATGAATGTTGCTGCAACAAACGGGAAAGTGAGTTGTATCAGATTGAATCTGAAAAAGAGCAAACTAATTGCCGTGCTGATAATGACGGCTGCGCACATCCATGCGGCATCCCTGATTCTGTTTCCGGCAAAAACGATAGCTGTCAGCACGGCATTGAAACTGAAAAGTCCGCCGGCAATGCTATCCAAATCCGGCGTAAATGGGAAAGAGAAGAATCCGCCCAAAATGGCACCAGCAAGTCCAAAAAGCGCTGCAATTGGTGAATTGATAAAAACGGCAATAATGAAAAGCAGCCCTGAAACATAATTGCCCTGAAAAATCACCTGCCCAAAGCCTTTCACGGCAATATAGAAATAGTTGAACACAGAACCTGTTCCCTGAACCGGTTCGATAGAAAGCTCAGGAAAAAAAGCAGAAATGAGGGCGATAAAAATCCAGGTTGTTAAAACAAAAGGGAAGGTAAACACGGGGATCTTTCTTTTCAGAAAGAAGTGTTGCAGCAAAGCTGCAATTGCAGCGCCTGCCACAATGCAAACCCAAATAATAACATGGAATTTGAAAAACAGTGCAAGTGCCACCCCTGTCAAAGCCGGACTAAATCCATAAATTCCTTCGGCTATATTTTGCTGATCAAACTTCGCAAATTTTGCGGTTAATGTTCCTGCTATGGCGGCTGTTAGTGCGGCGAATCCCATAAAAACGGAACCGTAAAAAATGCCTGCTAAAAACAAAAAGCCCGTCAGGGCATTCTCCTGAAGCATGATCTGTCCAAACCCCTTGAGTACTGTTTTTAAAAACGCAAAAAAAGGAGTATTTTCAATGATGTGTCTGTTTTTGACCATTTTTTATAGAATATTTTGGCACAATCGGAGTGCTTTTTAAACAAAACCTGAATGTACTTTCCCTCCATCTCTTGATTTTATGAGAGCAATGGCGCTTCGGGCGGGGCAGATGGTTTTGTAAAGTCTTTTGGCAATGGAATGAACTCCTTGTTGTCATTGGGAGGTAAAATAATTCTGCCCGCTTCCCAGTCGGCTTTTGCCTGTTCAATACGCTCTTTTCGGGACGAAACAAAATTCCACCAGATATAGCGATTCCCCAAAGGCTCACCACCTAAAAACATCAGCGTACTCTTCTCCAATGCCTGAATAACAGGCTTTTCTGTTTTACCGTAAACCAGCATTTGTCCCTGCCCGTAGCGGTGCCCCGAAATTTCGATGCTACCTTTGGTCAGATAAAGTGCACGTTCGGAATAGCCTTCGGGCAGAGTGATTTTTGAATTTTTTTCCAGATTCACATGAATATAGAACATGGGCGAATGGGTTGGGACACTGCTTTTCAGTCCGTAAGCATTGCCGGCAATCAGCCGCATCCAGATTCCGGCATCGGTAAAGACCGGCAGCTCATCAGAAGAAAAGTTGGTGAAAGAGGGATCATTTTCTTCATCTTTTTCGGGAAGCGCCACCCAGGTCTGGAGCATTTCCAAATGGTTTTCTGCAAGGAAATTGGGGTCTTCAAACCGTTCTGAATGTGAAATTCCTTTTCCGGCTGTCATCCAGTTGACTTCGCCCGGACGAATAATCTGCTCAACTCCCAGGCTGTCCCGGTGCGTTACCTGTCCGTCAAGCAGATAGGTTACCGTTGATAAGCCGATATGTGGGTGCGGAAGCACATCCATGGAAGAGAGATTTTTGGGTTCAACTTCCACAGGACCAGCATGATCTAAAAAAATAAACGGACCAACCATTCTGCGCCGGCGAAAGGGAAGTATCCGCCTGACATTCAGTCCGGTGCTGAGTGCAGCAACCCGTGAATCAATAACAATCTGTGGCATTAGGTGTTATTTTGGCGTTTTTCCAATTGGCGGCGCAGTTTTTCTTCAATGCTGGTTAAAAGCGCCATAAAATTATCTCCGTATTCAGAGGCAAACGGATCGTTTCCGGGAATACCTAAACGAATGCTCACCTGCTTCTGGTTGGTTGATTTAGACTCTTTGTTTTCTAAAAAGATATTGACGTAGGTTATCCCCTGAAATCGTCTTGACAGGCGTGTAACCAATTTTCTGATTCGTTCTTTTACTGTATCTTCTATCTGATAGTCAGCTGCCTGAACGTCAATTGCAATTCCGTTGAGATTTTCTGAATATTTCATAAATCGCTCTTTTAATGTTAATTCTTATTCTTTATTAAAATACGTTTCAAAGCAAATCTAAAGATTTTTTGGCAATCCAAAAGGGTTTGGAGAATTCCATTTCAATAAAGAGAAGCCAAAATCATGGATAATTGGCTATTCCTCTATCATGGTTTTGGCAATTTTGTTGATATTCAGACTGCTTGCCATTGCATTGAAGATTTCGTAATAGGTTGATCGATTTTCGTATAACTGTTCGTGTGTGCCTTGCTCCATAATTTTTCCCTTTTCAAGTACAACCACGTTTTCTGCATCAATAATCTGAGAAATACTATGGGAAATAATGATTACGGTGCGGTCTTTCTTGATGGCGTCGAGGCTCATTTTTATCTGCTCGGTTGCAATGGCATCCAAACTTGCGGTGGGTTCATCTAAAAAAATGATGGGTGGATTTTTAAGGAACAGGCGCGCAATGGCGATTCTTTGCTGCTGCCCGCCCGACAGCAGATCAGCCTGCGACTGGTAGCCGTTGGGAAGCTCGATAATTTGTTCGTGAATATATGCTTTTTTGGCTGCGTCAACCACTTCTTCGTGGGTAGCTTCCGGATTACCGTACAAAATATTTTCTTCGATTGTGCCTTTGAAAATATGATTTTTTTGAAGCACCAGTCCGATATTCAATCGCAGAAATTCGGTGTCATACTCCTGTAAATCAATTCCATCTAAGGTAATACAGCCTGAGTCAGGGTGATAGAATTTATCCAGTAGGTTGATAATTGTACTTTTTCCGGCACCGCTCAAACCTACAAATGCAGTGATTTTGTTTGGCGGCACAGTCAGTGAAACGTCATGCAGCGCCTTGGTGCCGTTGGGATAGGTGAAATCCACATTTTTCACTTCAATCAATCCGGTGATTTGCTCCGGACGGTAATTTCCTGAAGGTTCAATTTCGTGGTCCGATTCCACAATGTCAAAAAAGCCTTCGGAGTAGATGAGCGCATCGTTAATTTCATCGTAGATGCGGTGTAGCTGGCGGATTGGCGCCGAAACATTGTTGAACAGCAGGATATGAAACATAATGGCGCCGATGCTCATCTGCCCTTTCAAGACAAAATAAGCAGTCAGAATGATAATAATTACCACCCCGATTTGCTCCAAAAAGCTTTTTACACCGTCAAAAATAAAGCTCAGCTTTCTTGTTGCCATCAGGTTTTCAGTCATGTCATACTGAATCTGATTGTGCCTCTCCGCTTCAATATTCTCCCGCACAAATGATTTTATCACCGTGATTGAGCCGATAAGACCAATGATAGCAGAGCTTTTTGTTTCGCGGTAGTTCCGCATTCTTCTGCGGAAACCACCTAATTTTTTCGCCTGAAGCTGGCTGACAAAGAAATAGAGTGGCACAATGAAAAGGCTCACCAAACCGATATAGAAATTGGCAGAAAACATAAAAATTAGCGCAACAATCGAATTTGCAAACAGCGGAAGTATGTCAATAAAGAAGTTCTGCACCAAACGGGTGAGACTTGATATTCCAAGGTCGATGCGGGTTTGCAGCTTGCCGCTCTCATTTTCCGAATAGGAATAAAAGGCAAGCCGGTAGGTCAGAATTTTCTCCACAATCATTTGCGATAAATCGCGTGAAATGAAAATCCTGAGTTTTTCACCATAAAATTTCTGCCCAAATTGTATGAGTGTGTAAATCAATTCCTTTGAAAGAAGGATGACAGTAATTAAAATCAGCAGGCTTGCACCTTCCGTCAGCTTTTTACTGCTTTCTGCCAACAGATTGACCTGATCCACGGTATATCGCAAAACGTGGGCATTCACCTGAGCCATCAGAGAACCAACGACGGTCAGCAGCAAAGTGGCGACAACCAGCCAGCGGTAGGGGCGAATATAGGAAGCGACTTTTTTAAAGAGCTGAATAATCGATAATGTCTTCTGGTTTTTCAATCGTAATTGTAATTATGAACAGACTTCGGGTTTTGCTTTGCTAAAATGAATCCGCCAAATGAAA
>CAYNOQ010000151.1:0-4225 GCA_964398855.1 uncultured Mariniphaga sp.
AAATAATGATAATTGTCTGTTTCATGGAACAGATTACACCCGTTTATTCCGCGGTTGTAAATGTGATAAAATTTATCGTATTCCGGAATAGTCATTTTGTGTAATCTTTTTAAACTTTCAAGGCTTTTGAAAGAAAAATCATTTTTATTTTGGTCCTAAGGTACTTCCTTCATTATAATTCTGCATATTTTCGGCATCATATTTCCCCACTCCTTTATTTAGAAGGACTTTGAGCTCTTCCAGATGATTCCGGTAAACCCCTCTGGGGTTGGTCTTATTCTTTGCTGCCACAGATGCTGCCATACCGACCACCTCACCCATCATTCCGGTTGTGCGCATCACCCGGACAGTTCCTAAAGCCACGTGTGTTACGCTGATATTTCGACCTGCCATAAACAGATTATCTACGTTGCGGGAATAAAAGCAGCGATAGGGAATGGGATAGTAGTGAATTTTTTTGTGAACGGCAATGGATTTAAATTCCATTTCGGGAAAATGCTCCGTATTTTTCGGATCGGGATAATGAAGGTCGATTGTCCAGGTTGTAGGTGCTGAAGCATCCGGATAAATCACATAGTCAGTGAGGTCTTGTTCCCTGAGGATATGGTCGCCCATCAGTCTTCTGGATTCGCGCTTTCCGGCAATATGAGCCACCCAGTCTAAGCGGCGGTTCTTAAATTCTTCTTTTGTTGCATCGGAGTTTTTCAGCGATGACCAGTTGGAGTAAACTACCAGAAGTCCGTAATCGCGAATACGCTCAAACTCCTCTATCTGGTCGAAGTTCATGCCTGTTTCCCACGTCCACTCGCCCATGGTAACTTTCTCGGTATTTTTTTCGTTAAACTCCACACCATAGCTGAAAACAGGAAAGGTTACCGGCTGATTCTCTTCTGCCGAATACCATTGCACTGAAGCGCCCATGGTCATCTTGTCAGCCACTTCCGGCGCCGTAGGTTCGCCAAATTCAGCCCGCGATTCGCGACCCATGGCATAGTCGGCGCCTGCCAATACTCCGATTGTTCCGTCTCCCGTGCAGTCGGCAAAAAGCGGTGCAGTGAAAGCGAGTTCTTCCGAGGTTTCAATGTTACGTGCAAGAACTCCGGTTATCCGCGAGCCTTTGGTTTTTACGTCAAATGCGCGGTAGTTGGTGAACAGGGAGATATTTTCTTCAGCCATCACCATCTCCATTTTTTTCTCATCCTCGTAATAATCAGCCGGCTGTGCATTTCCACCGCGCGACGGACCAATCTCTTTAACCACTTCGCCTAAATTGGGGAAGGGATCAACACTGATTCTTCCGCCTAAGTGAACACGCACCTCTGAGCTGTTATTGCCTCCTAAAATTGGACGATCCTGAATCAGGGCTACCTGCAAACCAAGTCTTGCCGCAGAAATAGAAGCTGAAATTCCGGCAACGCCACCTCCAATCACAACTAAATCAAACTCACCGGCATTTACCGCTTTTTTGGGAATGCCAAGCTGTTTTTTTCTGAATTTGCCCAAAGCTACAGGATCATTCGGCGGAGGTGTGTTACTTTTTGTAAAGTAAATGGCATCCACTCTGCCGTTAAATCCGGTCAGATCACGAAGCCCGACTTTCACCTTTCTGTCCGTAATATTTATTTTTCCGGCATTTTGCCACATCCACTGCGACCCGCTCACACCTAATTCATTGCCGGTTGGCTTACCATCAATCAGTAACCGAAATTTTCCGGGACCTTCTCCGGCATACCAGGGTGATGTCCAGTTAAAGGTTCGGACAAAAACTGTATATTCTCCTGTGGCAGAAAATGTTGCGGTTGTTTCCGCATCGGCAACCGGAACTCCCATGCCATGTGCCATCAGATATGGTGAACCCATCAAATCCATAAACTGCTGGTCAACCACCCAGCCGCCTTTGTTTTCAAAGCTTTCGGCTTCGATAAAAACATTTTTTGCAGCTAATTGCATAAATGTTGATGAAACCAATAAAATTGAAATAATTAAATTTTTCATAGATATTTTCTTTCAAATTTTCCTGTGATTAAATTGTGTCTCAAATAGTTAATCTACATTTTTATAAAATTATTCAATACCATTCTTTACCAACTCCTGTTTGCATAAGAATTTTTAATTCCTCTATATGGTTTTGAAAAATTCCTCTGGGATTGGTATTGTGTTTTTTAGCTAATGATGCTGCCATTCCAACAACTTCTCCCATCATTCCGGTTGTGCGCATCACCCGGACAGTTCCTAAAGCCACGTGTGTTACGCTGATATTTCGTCCAGCCATAAACAGATTATCAACATTGCGGGAGTAGAGGCATCGGTATGGAACAGCATAAGGTTCAATTTTAGCGCTTACAGCTTTTGACAGAAAAGGCTCTTCGTCAAATCCTTTCAGGGCAACCGGATAGTGGAGGTCAATACTCCATGTTGTCGTAAAGCTGGCATCTGGATAAGAAATTCGCTCTGTCAGATCTTGCTCTTTCAAAATAATGTCGCCCAGAAGCCTTCGTGATTCCCGCTTTCCGCCAATATAAGCTGCCCATGCAAGCTGAAAATTTTGATATTTTTCTTTTTGAATACTTAAATTTTTGAGAAACGACCAATTTCCAAAAAGCGCCCGAAGTCCGTAGTCCCGGATATACTCAATATCTTCAATCTGATCGAGATAAAAACCGGTTTCCCAGTCCCAATCTCCATGAGTGAGATGCCGGCAGGTTTCCTCTGTGAGCTGAACAGCCCACGGGCATTCGGGAAATAGCGAGGGATGCTCTAAATCATCGGCATACCACTGCACAGAAGTTCCCATGACTAAGTCGTCCGGTTGTTCAGGAGCGCTTGGCTCATCTGTTTGAGAACGACTTTCTCTCCCGACACGGAAGTCGGCGCCGGTTAGAAATCCTAAATTTCCATCGCCGGTACAATCAGCAAACAGAGAACCGCTAAATTTAAGTTTCTTTCCGGTCGCAATATTTTTCCCTGTTACGGAAATGATTTTATCACCGAATTTTTCAGCTTCAAAAACATGAGTATTGAGAAACAGCTCAATATTTTCCTCATTTTCAACTCCCGATAGTTTTTTGTCATCACCATAATTACTTTCGGGACCGGCATTGTGAATTTCTTTCTCTGGATTATCATTAATGATCTCTAAAATTCTTTTGCTTCTTTCTGCTTCCGGGTCGCGTTTTGCTTCCCAAAGCGTCCAATGCCCGACAGAACCGATTTCATCGACCAATTTTCCTAAATTCGGGTAGGGCTGCTGAAAAATTAATCCGGAAAGCCCCACGCGTACTTCTGAACTGTTATTTCCGCCAAGCACCGGGCGGTTCTGAATCAGCGCCACTTTGCAGCCGAGCCTTGCAGCACTGATTGCAGTTGTAATTCCAGCTATTCCGCCTCCCACTACAACCAAATCAAAGTTTCCTGCGAATTCAGGATTTTCCGGAATCCCTGAATGCTCCCGGCGAAAACGACTTAAAGCATCAGGTTCATCCGGCGGAATAAAGCCTAAATCTTTTGTGATGAAAATCGCATCACAGCGACCATTAAATCCGGTCAGGTCGTGAAATGCAATTTCGGTTTTTCCTGATTTTAACTTGATAACTCCGCCATCCTGCCAGTGCCATTCTGCACCTTCAGTCCCAAAAATGGGTTTTAGTGGCTTTTGATTGATTAACAACCGGAATTTTCCCGGCGCTCCCGGTGCCCCCCATGGAGCAACCCAGTCCCGTGTCCGCACCCACACACGATATTTACCGGATGAAGGGACAGATACTTCTGTTGTGGCATCCATCACCGGAACACCCAAACCATGCGCCATCAGATAGGAAGACCCTATCTGATCGATGCTTTGCTGATCAATCACCCAGCCACCAATATTTTCAAAACTTTCAGCTTCGACATAAATGGATTGGGCAAAAAGCGTTGTACCAAAAAACACCTGATATATCAGGATTAACAGAGTTATCTTCTTTATATACATATATTTATATTTTTATTTATATTCTAACCATGCAGTAGCCATACAGTTTTTGTCTGCTGCAAAACGTACCCATCTTGCCTGAAAATTCTCCGAAAACCGGTGTTTATATGTTTCTCCCGGATTTACGGTAATTTCTTTGTAGAGCATCCAGGGTCCATGCCCGACCGGCTCTGTTTCAATTCGAAAATTTACCGGCTGACCGGCATTGTGTGAAATTTCCAAGCTTTTTTGGTCGTAAAATCCGATTAAATAGGG
>CAYNOQ010000152.1:0-4106 GCA_964398855.1 uncultured Mariniphaga sp.
CCGAAAATTTTCTCTACCGCATTGACCTCACATCAGACAAAAGATATTCGCTTTCGGCGGTCAGCGCTCAAATTGCATCAGAGCTTGAAGAACAGGCGGAAATTGAATTTTATTTAGCCGGAAAACTGGAGCCGGGGCTAAGAAAACTTCAACAAGAAGTACTTGAGAAAATTGCCGTGCTGAATATTTATTCTCCCAAAAACATCAGAATTAAAATCTTTGATCCTCATGCAATCAGCAATAGCGAAAAAAGGGAAGAATTCATTGAAAAGCTGATTTCCAAAGGAATTCAGCCAACAAGTTTCAGACAGCAAACCGAGCAGGGCGTAAGCACACGACTGATTTTTCCGGGTGGAGTCATTCGTTACAATGGCAGGGAAACGGCAGTAAATTTTCTAAAATACAATCCCGACTTTTCGCATGAAACCAACTTTAACCATTCTTATGAAAATGTTGAATTTGAATTAGTCAATGCTTTTTTAAAGCTATTGCGCCCACAAAGATCAAAAATTGCTTTTTTGGAAGGACACGGCGAAGCAGGCCGCTACCGGGTTTATGATTTTACTTCGGTTTTGTCGGAAAATTTTTTAGTCAGAAGAATTCCTGCCGACTCATTGATTTCATCTCAAAAACCGGCAGATATTCTGATTATTGCCGATCCGGTTGAGACTTTTTCTGAAAAGGATAAATTTCTGATCGACCAGTTTATCATGCACGGCGGTAAAACACTGTGGCTTATCAGTCCGGTTGCAGTCAGTTCCGACAGCCTCTCAAAAGGACATCAGACCATGGCTTTTCCGCGGGATTTAAATCTGAACGACCAGCTTTTCAGATATGGCGTGCGACTCAACTGGGATCTGATTCAGGATGTGGAATGTGCACAACTTCGCGTCAACACGGCAGCGCCCGGCGCACCTGCTCAATTTACGCTGCATCCGTGGTACTATTCGCCACTTTTGATTCCTTCCGACGACCATCCGCTGAGCAGAAATCTAAACCGGATTTTCACTGAATTTGTCTCATCCATAGATACCTTAGGCGGAAATCCGTTAGTCAAAAAAGAGATTATTTTAAGCACTTCACCTTATGCCAGAACAGTAAAATCTCCGTCAACTGTCAGCCTCAGAAACATTGACAATCCGCCGGCACGCGAGCTTTTCAACCGGTCATTCATTCCGGCAGGCGTTCTTATGGAAGGCAATTTCACTTCAGTTTTTAAAAACAGGATGCTTGAACCACTCGGTATTTCTTCTGCAAGTGCAATGGAAGAAAGTAAATTTACAAAAATGGCTGTAATTTCCAGCGGTGCAATAATCACAAATCAGGTGGATTGGGCAACAAATCCGCCCCGTGTTCAAAAATTGGGATTTGACCGGGTTTCCGGACAAACTTTCGGCAACAGCGAGTTTCTTTTAAATACCATTCATTACCTGAATGACGACACCGGAATTATGCACCTGCGCAGCCGCACACAAAAGCTCAGACTTTTAGACAAAGTGAGACTGCGCGAAGAAAAGCCATTCTGGCAGTGGCTAAACGTGCTGGCACCACTGATTTTCACAGGAATCTGGGGCGGCTTATACAATCTGCGGCGCAAAAGAAGATTTACCCGTTCATAAAAACTTAATAAAAATCAAAAGTTTAGTTATCGTTAAAAAGATTAAAGTTTGTATATTCGTTTCCTGATTTGTTATTCGGGAAAAATAACTGAATTAAACAGCAGAAACCAGCTCAATTTGAGTTACTTCTGTTAAAATGAGAAAAATATTAAAAAATAAATTATCATGAAATTTGTAGTATCGAGTTCTGAATTACTTAGCCATCTGTCAGCTATCAGCAAAGTTATCAGCAGCAAAAACACAATCCCCATTCTGGATAACTTTTTATTTGATTTGGATGAAACCAGTCTGACCATCACAGCATCAGACCTTGAGTCAACGCTGATTACCCAAATCGAGCTAAACAACACCGAAGGGAAGGGAATTATTGCCGTTCCGGCAAAATTGCTAATCGATACCCTGAAAGAATTTCCCGAACAACCACTCACTTTCAAAATTGATGAAGACACTTTTGCCATTGAAATCTTCTCAGACAACGGTAAATACAGCGTTGTTGGACAAAGTGGCGAAGAATATCCGGAAATTCCCGAAATTGATGAAGAAAAAGCAGTTTCGGTAGTGGTGGGGCCAAAAATTTTCCAGAAAGGAATCGAAAAAACCATTTTTGCAACTGCCGATGACGAACTTCGCCCGGTGATGAACGGAGTTTTTGTGGATATTTCAGCGGATGACATCACTTTTGTTGCTTCCGATGCACACAAACTGGTTCGTTACAGCCGCTCGGACGCCAAAGCAGAATTTGACTCTTCATTTATTTTTCCCAAAAAACCGGCTGGTTTGCTCCAAAATCTGCTGCCAAGGGAAGATAATCAGATAAAACTCGATTTTGATAACAAAAATGCAAAATTCACCCTGTCGGATTACACGCTCATTTGCCGGTTGGTTGAAGGAAATTACCCGAGCTACAATTCGGTTATTCCCAAAAATAATCCCTACCTGTTGGTTATTGACAGGCTGACTTTCTACAATACACTGAAACGCGTTGCTATTTTCTCCAGCCAGGCAAGTAATCTTATCAAGCTGAATATCAGTGACAATAAAATTGTTATATCAGCACAGGATATTGATTTTTCCATTTCAGCAGTGGAAACGCTGAATTGCGAATACGAAGGGGAAGAAATTGAAATCGGTTTCAAATCTACTTTCCTGCTGGAGCTGCTTTCAAATATTTCGTCGGCAAATATCCGCATGGAACTGAGCGAGCCGTCACGCGCCGGATTACTACTGCCTGCCGACACCGTTGATGAAGCAGAAGATTTGCTTATGCTGCTCATGCCAATGATGGTCAACGCTTAATGAATTTAAAATTCCTGTACGGAGTTTTTCTTAACAGTTGAAACTACCGGAGCTTTGCAGAAATCTCATGTAATGACCAGAAGCTACCGGAAGCAAAAAGCATTTCAGCTATTTTTTTATTTAACACAAAATCATGCAATTAAATTTAAAGAATCCGATAGTATTTCTCGATCTGGAAACTACCGGAATTGACATTGCCAAGGACCGCATTGTGGAGATTGCCCTGCTCAAAATTCATCTGGACAACAGCGAAGAAGAGATGCTCATGCGGATAAACCCCGAAATAGCAATTTCTGAAGAAGCAACACGAGTGCACGGCATTACCAATAAAGATGTTGCAGACAAGCCCACATTCAGGGAAGTGGCTAAAAATCTTGCGAAATTTATCGAAGGATGTGATCTGGCTGGTTTTAACTCCAATCGTTTTGACATTCCGCTGTTAGCTGAAGAGTTTTTACGGGCAGATGTCGATATCGATCTCAAAAAGCGAAAATTCATTGATGTACAGGCAATTTTTCATAAAATGGAAAAACGGACATTAGCCGCTGCCTACCTGCTCTATTGCAACAAAACGCTTACCGATGCGCACAGCGCATTAGCTGACACCAAAGCTACCTACGAGGTGCTGAAAGCACAACTTGACACCTACAAGGGAAAGGAGTACGAAGATAATCACGGAAGGATTTCCGTACCCATTGTAAATGATATGGAAAAGCTCAGCGAATTTTCAGCTTATGACCGCAACGTGGATTATGTGGGGCGGATAGTTTACGACGACAAGGGAGTGGAAGTTTTTAATTTCGGGAAAAACAAAGGAGTTCCCGTGAAAAAAGTTCTGGAAGAACAACCCGGTTATTACGGATGGATTTTGAATAGCGAGTTTCCGTTATACACAAAAAAAGTTTTGACGCAAATTAAGCTGCGCATGATGGAAAAATAGGTATTTCCATACTTTTTATCATCGAATAACTATTTGTCAGACAATCGGACATCATATTTTATGAAAATAATCTGCATTGGGAAAAACTATCCGGAGCATATCAGGGAAATGGAGAGCAAAATTCCAGATGAGCCAATCTTTTTTCTGAAACCCGACACGGCGCTTCTGCGCAATAATGAGCCGTTTTATATTCCCGACTGGAGCAACGATCTTCACCATGAAGTTGAATTAGTGCTGCGCATTTGCAAACT
>CAYNOQ010000153.1:0-4105 GCA_964398855.1 uncultured Mariniphaga sp.
CTTAATCATAAACAGCAGGGGACTCATTCGTTAGATAGGCACAAAATAAAGCCTCCGCAGGCAGATAGTTCACTCCTGCTGTTTTGTTACTACATCAATAAAAATGTAAAAATATATATCTTAAATCTCGGGGCAAAGCTAAAGGGCAGGCAGGCGTCAAAAATAATCAGGTAAATCCAAATCAGCTTCCATGGCTTTTCTGCTTTGGTGAATTTGCTGTACCCTGAATTGTGCCTTTCCAACCTTTCCTCAATGTCTTGAGTTTGCCCACAATAAAACCGATTGGTCTTTAGGTTTTGAAGAATATATACTTGTTTATTTCACTCCAAAAGTATTCCATTTCATTTAATTATTTGAAGCATTTTCTTTGTTTCTCTGATTCTGTATGATTCTCCATTCTTACGGAAAGCTTTCCATAAGAATGGAGAGAGTCTGAGAAAAAAGATGTAATTTTGTCATGTTATCTGTTCTTTGAACCATTTACTGCAAGAAGGTCAACATCACCGAAATACTCAATTCTTCTTCACCATGGGAGTAAATCGGAAAACCGTTGGCAATGTATGGCGCCAATCCATATTTTTTACAAACTCCGAGACAATCAGAAATCATTTTTGTTCCAATCGGAAATATGGGTAATTTTAATTGCATACCACAAAAATAACGCATTTTATCTTTGCGAAACAATTTCCTGTAATCATTGATTTTCCGCCATTAGGTCAGGAGTTCTGAGGCTGAAAGTTTTATTTAAACTATACTACTAATTATCAATTATTTACACCATAAATTATTTTCACATGAACTTTAAAAAATCATTGCGATCAATCCTGACAATCGTCGTCCTTTTTACGGTTTCCTGTAGTAAATATTCCGATTATTCCGGAGTTGCCTGGGAAGAAGAGGAAAATCCACCTTGGGAAAATCCACTGGTGAATGAAATCAACCGAGAGCCTGCGCGTGCACATTTTATCCCGTATGCCACAGTGGAGCAGGCACGTAGCGAAGACAAGTGGCAATCACCAATGATACAGTCGCTTAACGGGAAATGGAAGTTTCATCTGGCTCAAAACCCGTCAGAGCGTCCCTATTGGTTTTTTAAAAATGATTTTGATATCCGTGAATGGGGTGAAATCAATGTTCCGGCAAACTGGGAACTGGAAGGCTATGATTATCCGATTTACACCAATGTAAAATATCCTCACGAAAAAACTCCTCCCAAAATACAGGCGCATTACAATCCTGTAGGATCTTATAAACGCACATTCAAAATACCAAATATGTGGAAAGAGAAAGAAATTTTTCTTCATTTTGGGGCTGCGAGCTCTATGCTAAATGTGTGGGTGAACGGTGAGTTTGTAGGCTACAGCGAAGACAGTAAAACTCCTGCAGCTTTTAATATTACTAAATTTCTGAAGTCCGGTGAAAATTATTTGGCAGTGGAAATTTTCCGCTGGTGTGACGGTTCTTACCTGGAAGATCAGGACTTCTGGCGGATGAGCGGTATTACCCGTGATGTTTACCTGCTTGCACGCAACAGACAGCAGATTCAGGATTTTACCGTAGTTTCTGTTTTGGATGAATCCTATACTGCCGGAGAGCTTTCTCTGAGTATGGATGTATTGAATTTGGACGAAAAGGCAGAATCTTTAAATATTTCAGCAGTTTTTTATGACCAGGGACAGCCCGTAGCAGAGTTTTCACAACCTGTAAATGCCGGGAAACAGAATGTTTTATTTCAGAAGCAGCTGCCAGACGTAAAAAAATGGTCTGCTGAATATCCCAATTTGTATGAATTGATTATCACGCTTAAAAATGGAGATGAAATTGTGGAAATAATTCGCCAGGAAGTGGGTTTCCGAAGCGTGGAAATAAAAGATGGTGTTTTGCTGATTAACGGACAGTATGTTTATCTGAAAGGCTCTAACCTGCATGAACATCATGATGTTACGGGGCACTATGTGAACAAAGAAACCATGTTGAAGGATATACATATTATGAAATCTTTCAACATGAATGCAGTGCGTACTTCCCACTATCCGCAACCGGAGTTGTGGTATGAGCTGTGTAATAAATACGGGCTTTATGTCATTGATGAAGCTAACGTTGAATCCCATGGAATGGGCTATGGCAAAGAGTCGCTTGCCAAAGATGAACTCTGGATGGATGCACACATGTATCGCACCCGGAATATGTTTGAACGGGATAAAAACCAGCCTTCCATTATCATTTGGTCCTTGGGTAATGAAGCCGGTAACGGAGTCAATTTTGAAGCGACATACAGTTACCTTAAATCGGTGGACTCCACCCGCCCCGTGCAGTATGAGCAGGCACACGGCGGAGACAATACTGATATCACCTGTCCTATGTATATGCGAATTGAGGCAATGGAGAGCTATGCAAATAATAACCCGTCTAAGCCACTGATTCAATGTGAGTATGCACACGCCATGGGAAACAGCGTGGGTAACCTGCAGGATTATTGGGATGTTATTGAAAAGTATGATGCACTGCAGGGAGGATTTATCTGGGATTGGGTTGATCAGGGAATTTTGATTACAAATGACGAGGGCGAAAAATATTGGGCTTATGGCGGTGATTTCGGACCGGAAGATGTGCCTTCCGATGGTAATTTTTGCATTAACGGACTGGTTAATCCCGACCGCGGCATAAAACCACCCATCCTCGAAGTGAAAAAGGTATATCAGTATATTGCATTTGAACCGGCTGATTTAAAAAATGGAATAATCAATATCAAAAATAAATATGCTTTCCGTAACCTAAGCGATTTTGATTTTAGTTGGGAAATTGTTGGTGACGGACAGATAGTCAAATCTGGCAAATTAGATAAAATTCAGACATTGCCCGGAGAAAGTGCAACGGTAAATATTGATTTCCTATTTGATGCCCAACCGGAAGTTGAATATTTTCTCAATCTGAAAGCATTCTTAAAAAACCGAGACGGACTGCTTGAAGCAGGAACTGAACTGGCTGCCGGGCAAATTGCTTTGCCAGTGGTTGCTGCCTTGCCCGCGTTGAAGATTGCAGAAATGCCTGCCATTAGTACAAGAGAGTCCAGCAGTAAAATTGAAGTTTTCGGAGAAGGTTTCTCCATAATTTTCGATAAAACTGCGGGAACTATTTCTGACTTCAAAAAAGGTGAAACCGAATTTATTAAAAGCGGACCAGAGCCTAATTTCTGGCGGGCGCCCATAGATAATGATTTTGGCAATAACCTGCATCATCGTAGCCGGATATGGCGCGATGCCGGCAAAACCCGAAAGGTTGAATCGGTTACTGTGACGAAAAATTCAAATAATTCGCTGAAAGTTGCTTTTACATTTAATCTGATTGATAACCGGAATGAAACTGTTGCTAAGCATAACACGACATATACGATTTTTGGTTCTGGAGATGTGGTTGTAGAAAACCATTTTAAAATGACAAAAGATAATTTGCCGGAAATTGTACGCATGGGGACCAACCTGATCATGCCGCGGCAGTTTGACCGGATGACTTGGTTGGGGCGCGGTCCGCATGAAAGCTATCAGGACAGAAAAACCGGAGCATTCGTAGGACTATATGAAGGTAGTGTTGCTGACCAGTACTGGCCTTACATCCGCCCGCAGGAAAATGGAAATAAAACCGATGTTCGCTGGATGACTATTACCGATGCAGCCGGCAAAGGGCTCTTTTTTGGGGGAATGCCGCTTCTGGAGGTGAGCGCACACCACAATCTGTTGGAAGACTTTGAGTCTATGGAACGTACTGACGGAAGACAGCGTGAAGGCGAATTGGTTGTTAACCGTCATATCAATGATGTGAAACCCCGCAACATCACTTCTGTCAATGTGGACTATAAACAGATGGGCGTTGGTGGCGACAATAGCTGGGGCGCACGGACGCACGACCAGTACCGGCTTACCGGGAAAGAGTATAAATACAGCTTTCGGATGAAAGCCATCGGCCCGGAGGACAATCCAGATTTTATTCAAAAACAATCAGCTTTATTATGTTTAACAAACACCTTTTAGCCAAAGCCCCGGTTTCAATCAAAATAAATCCGAAACAGATTAAAAAAAGTCTTAAATTCACATTTTAAAAAAAGCCA
>CAYNOQ010000154.1:0-4091 GCA_964398855.1 uncultured Mariniphaga sp.
TTATGTGTTAAAGTTCAGTTTAAATAAAATTTGAAACAAAAAAAGAGAAAGCGTGTTATACGAACAAAGAAAAATTGAAATGAAAATAATGCAAAATAGAAACTGGTGGTGGCTCAGCAACTTTTTACAACTCCGTGAAGAGGCGTAACGCCATTGCCAAAAATGAAAAAACGGCTTATCGATTCACGGTAAGCCGTTTTTTTTGTGCTTGATTTTAAAAAACAATAAAAATACGATAATGAAACAATTAAAATTCACTCCTTCAACCCGGGTTATTCTGGCAGACACCGTAACTCCGGTTAGTATCTACCTGCGGCTTCGCACGCTCTATCCTAACGCCATTTTGTTGGAAAGCTCCGACTATCACGGGCATGAAAACGCCTGGTCTTACATCTGTTTCAATCCGGTTGCCTGCTTCACAGTGGAGCAGGGAAAAGTTACAAAAGAGATTGCCGGCAGGGAAAATCAAACTTTTCACCTTTCGGAAAAGAGAAAATTAGAGAGCGAATTAGACGCCTTTTTCAGAATGTTTGAGGCAACTTCCGGCGAAACTCCCCTTCCGGCAAACGGACTGTTTGGGTACATCAGCTACGATGCCGTGCAACATTTCAACAACATCCGTTTTGTGAGAAAAGCGAATGAAGATTACCAGATTCCTGAAGTAAAATATTGTTTTTACAAATA
This sequence comes from uncultured Mariniphaga sp., assembly GCA_964398855.1. GTDB lineage: Bacteria > Bacteroidota > Bacteroidia > Bacteroidales > Prolixibacteraceae > Mariniphaga. Next base: position 685 of record CAYNOQ010000154.1, read on the forward strand.
TATTATCGGAATTGATCACCATAAAAATCGGATACATATTGTTGAAAACCTGACAGATGGAGACACTTCGCAAATAGACCATATTCATCATCTGCTGATTCATCTCAACTTTACCACGGGAAATTTCAGAACAGTGAACGGGGAAACTTCCAATATTTCCGACACGGAATATATGGAAATGGTGTCAAAAGGAATTGCGTGCTGCCGCGAAAATGAAATTTCACAGATTGTGTTGAGCCGCCAGTTTTCTATTGACTTTGAAGGCGATGAATTCAACATCTACAGAGCTTTGCGCTCCATCAATCCTTCTCCGTATCTCTTCTTTTTCGATTACGGCGATTACCGGATTTTTGGCTCCAGTCCGGAGGCAGAATTGCGGGTAAAAAATAACAAAGCGTATATTCATCCCATCGCCGGAACTTTCAGGCGCACTGGCAATGATGAGCTGGATCAGCAGCTTGCCGGAAAAATCAGCAACGACCCGAAAGAGAATGCCGAGCACGAAATGCTGGTTGAACTTGCCTGCGAGGAGTTAGCCAAAAACTCTAAAAATGTGTCGGTTGAGGCATTCCGCGAAGTGCAGTTCTATTCGCATGTGATTCATCTGGTTTCGCGCGTTTCGGGAGAAATCTCCGATGACACAAACCTGATTAAGGTGCTGGGCGAAACTTTCCCGGCAGGAACACTTTCCGGCGCTCCAAAGCAAAAAGCTATCGCGCTGATAGATGAATATGAAAATCAAAACCGCGGATTTTACGGGGGCTGCATCGGCTATCTCGGTTTTGACAGGGTTGTCAATCATGCAATTATAATCCGCTCTTTTTTGAGCAAGAACAACCGGCTCTTTTATCAGGCGGGCGCAGGCATCGTTGCCGATTCCAACGAGGAGAGCGAGCTTCAGGAAGTGAACAACAAACTTGCTGCTTTGCGCGCTGCCATTGAGATGGCGCAAAATATTCATGTGTAGGACTTTAAATAGTGAAGAAAAATAAAACATTATAGAAATGAAAGAGACATTGCAATATCTATTTGACGGAAACAGATTGACACGCGAGCAGGCAAAACAAATTTTGCTGGCGGTGGGGATGGGAATGCACAGTGATATTGAGTTTGCATCTTTTCTGACCGTTTTCAAAATGCGCCCGGTAACTTCTGATGAGCTTGCCGGCTTTCGCGACGCCATGACTGAATTGTGCCTTGTTACAGACCTTTCCGAATATGATGCAATTGACGTGGTTGGCACGGGTGGCGACGGAAAAAACACCTTCAACATTTCAACGCTGGCATGTTTTATCATTGCCGGAGCAGGAATAAACGTTACCAAACACGGAAATTATGCCGTTTCATCTTCCAGCGGATCGTCCAACCTGCTGGAATTGATGGGATACAAGTTCAGCAATAACCCGGGAAAGCTGAAAAAGGACCTGGACAAGGGAAATTTTTGCTTTATGCACGCGCCACTTTTTCATCCGGCTATGAAACACATTGCACCGGTGCGGCGAACGCTGAAAGTGCAGACATTTTTCAATATTCTGGGACCGATGACCAATCCTTCATTTCCAAAATATCAGGTGCTTGGCGTGAACAACGCAGAAAATTTCAACCACTACAAAAATGTGTATGAAACTTTGAATGTGAACTACACCGTAATCAACAGCAAGGATGGTTACGATGAAGTTTCGCTCACCGCCCCGACCCGTTTTGCAAGAAATGAGCAGGAAGGCTATCTGACAGCAAAGGATTTTGGTTTCAGCCGGATTGAGCCGAAAAGTATTCACGGAGGAAATTCAACGGAGGAGGCAGCCCGGATTTTTATGAATATTCTGAAAGGGGAAGGTTCAGCCGAACAGAATAATGTGGTGGTGGCAAATGCAGCCATCGGAATAAATCTGGTAAATCCGCAAAAAAGCATGCTCGATTGCGTGGAAATGGCGAATGAATCCCTGAAAAGCGGGAAAGCGCTGCAAAAACTGAATGCAGTAATTCAATAAAATATTGATTATGAATATTCTTGACAAAATAATTGAAAGCAAAAAAGAGGAAGTAGCCCGGCGAAAAAGAGAGTTTCCTGGGGCTGAACTTCAAAAACACCCCGGGTTTTCACGAAAATGTAACTCCCTGAAAGAGGCTTTGTGCAAACCCGGTTCCACGGGAATCATTGCAGAATTTAAACAGAAATCACCTTCCAAAGGGGTTATAAATCAAAATGCAAAAGTGGAGACGGTAACCCGGGACTATGTGGTAAACGGCGCCGCCGGACTTTCTGTGTTAACCGACTTTCCGTTTTTTGGCGGAACTTCGGAAGACCTGATAATTGCGCGAAAAGTGAATCCCGGAACGCCTGTTCTGCGCAAAGATTTCATTATCGATCCCTATCAGATCACTGAAGCGAAAGCGCTGGGAGCCGATGTGATTTTACTTATCGCTTCCTGCCTCGAGAAGCAGCAGGCTGAAGAGCTGGCAAAACTGGCTAAAGAGCTGGGAATGGAGGTTTTGATGGAGTTTCACAATGAAAAAGAACTGGAGATTCTGAACGATTTTGTGGATTTGGCAGGAGTGAACAACCGCAACCTGAAAACCTTTGAGGTTGATACCGAAACTTCTGCCACACTTGCCCGGATGATTCCTGAAAAGTTTGTGAAAATCTCGGAAAGCGGTATTTCAAATCCGGAAACCATTCACCATTTAAGAAAATCCGGCTTCAAAGGTTTTCTGATTGGTGAAACATTTATGAAAAGTAAAAACCCGGGAGAAACTTTAAAAAATTTCATCTCAAAACTATGACAGCAGCACTCAAAATAAAAGTTTGCGGTATGAAACAGGTGGGCAACCGAAAAGCTGCTGAATATTTGGCGATCGATTTTCTGGGATACATTTTTTATCCACCATCAAAAAGATTTGTTGGTGAAAACCCGGAACCGGAACTTTTTGCTTCCGCTAAAATAAAAGTGGCTGTTTTTGTGGATGAAACGCTTCCTGAAATTTTGAAAATCATAAAAGCCCGCGGAATTCATACCGTGCAGCTACATGGAGGCGAATCACCGGAAATGTGCAGGAGGCTTAAAACGCATGGTCTGACCATCATTAAAGCCTTTAATGTGGGTGAAAATTTTGATTTTTCTGCGACAAAAAACTATGCAAAAGCAGCCGACTATTTTCTGTTCGATACCAAAACTGCACTGCCCGGCGGCTCGGGTAAGAAATTCAACTGGGAGATGCTTGACAGATACGCGGGAAATATTCCTTTCTTTCTGAGCGGCGGAATTGAACCGGATGATGCTCCGTTAATCGGAAAAATTGTCCATCCGCAGTTTTTTGGAATTGACCTGAACAGCGGATTTGAAGATGAGCCGGGTTTGAAAAATATGGAAAAGCTCAGGAAATTCATTACGGAGATTAAAATTGAA
>CAYNOQ010000155.1:0-4066 GCA_964398855.1 uncultured Mariniphaga sp.
AGTGAAACGGGATACTTTTGATTTTCATTTTCAAAGGTATCCTGTGGAGCAAAGCCGAAATTTTGTTCAAAATCTGAAAGGAGAGTATGTTTATTATAAATTGCGAAAGTGGATTGGCAAAGCAACTGTGAGACATTAAAACAGATGAATCTCATTGAAAAATATCATGCCGTATTTTCATCTTTTGGCGAAAAGGAGGCTTTTTGCACCGGAGATGAAAAATATTCCTATCGGGAGTTTTTGGCATTAATCAACGGCAGTCGCCGGCTACTTGAATCCTGCACAGGGTTTGAGACTAAAATGCCGGTAGGCGTTTTATGCAACGAATTTGCCGAAACCTATGCCGCCGTTTTTGCCATTTGGTTTGCGGGCGGAATTTTTGTCCCCCTGAATCCCGATGCGCCGGTTTCAGTAAATGTGGCGCTTATCGAAAAATTTGGGATCAAGTATGTTTTTCAGCCCGAAACGTGCGAAAATGAACAACTGCTTCAAACAGCTGAAATTCTTTGCAACCGGGGAGTAATATCCGAAGAAAATTTGCCGGTTCACCGCTGGAACGAAAATAGAACACTATATATTCTAAATACATCAGGCAGTACGGGAACGCCCAAAAATGTTGCAATTACGCTGAAAAACCTTTCGGCTTATGTGGAGGGATTTTTGGAAAAGTATTCCGAACTTGACAGCAACGACAAGTTTTTGCAAACTTATGAACTAACTGCCGATGCTTCTTTCACCGGCTATCTTATTCCCTTTCTGTTGGGCGCTGAGGTCTATTCCGTTTCCCGAAACAGTTTCAAACCCTTTGCGGCAGCAAAAATATTGTCCGAAAAACCGATAACCTGGGCAAAGGCAACGCCAACCCTTCTGGCATGTCTGAAACCGTTTTTCTCATCGTTTCATCTTCCCGGACTGAAACATTTCCATTTTGGCGGAGAAGCTCTTCCGGCAGATTTGGCTGAGGCCTGGCGCCGCCAAATTCCTCAGGCGGAAATTTCTAACGGCTATGGTCCCACGGAAACAACGGTTACATCCACAATTTACAAATGCCTGCCCGGCGAAAAGTTGAAACAGAAAAATAATATTGTAAGTATTGGACTGCCTTTTAAGCACGTAAAAACTTATATTTCAGATATTCCCGATAAAAAAACTAAAGATGGAGGCGAGCTTTGGATTGGTGGGGCACAAATGATGAACGGATATTTGCATGATGAAAATCAGCCATTTAAGACTTTTGAGATTGACGGCAAAATTGAAAAATATTATCCTACAGGAGACCTGGTAACTCAAGATGATGAAGGTTATCTTTACTTTTTGGGAAGGCTGAACGATCAGGTGAAAATCAATGCGTATCGCATTGATTTGATTGAGGTTGAAAATGCAGTGAGAAAAATTGTGCCGGGCAGCGGAAATGTGGCAGCTGTTGCCGTGGAAAAATCACCCGGTTTGAAGCAGTTGGTCGTTTTCATTGAAAAATATTCAGGCAGTGGAAAAGAAATTCAGCAAGAGATGGCATTGCATTTTCACCATTACAAAATTCCCGAAAAAATTATTGGTGTTTCGGAGTTTCCGCTAAACCGGTCAGGAAAAACAGATAAAAAGGTACTTGTGAATCAGTTTTTTAATAAAGAAAACTGAAAAGGAAAATTGGAATAAAGCATAGATGGAAAATGGACGACAACATAAATAATCTCTTTAATTTTTATCGTGAAACAGGCGACTGTTCATCGGTAGCTTTTTCCCAAAAAAGCAGATACAGTTTTGTCAGTGAAAAAGAGGGAAACTGGCCCCAAATGGTTTTCAACATGGATCTTTTATCCGACCCGGCAGACTCTCTCCGGCAAATTTTATCTGAAACAACAAGTAGCAATCTTCCCGGCTTTGCAGTTTGCAACGCAAACCTTTTTGATGATCAGGGATTGATAAGGCTCAGGAATGCTGGAGTTTATCCTGTCAAAACCTGGGCGCTGATGGATTTTTCGGAGACTAACCTATCGGAAGAGATCAGTTCCGGAGATTTTGAAATAAGAAAATTAGCGAGCGAAAATGAGATTCAGCAGTTTACTCAGCTTGTGAATGCTGAAATAATGGGCTCCATGAAAATCAGTGAGACTCTTGTCGCTGAGCTACACCAAAAAGATAATTTTCAATTTTATGGACTGTTTGTTGCCGGCGAGCCGGTGAGCTGCCTTTTGGCTTATTCTGATAAAAAAACCACCGGACTCTATTTTATTGCCACAGCCCCCGATTTTAGAGGAAGGGGTTTTGCCGCGGCGCTGATTCGTTTTGCAATCCGCAAAAGTTTTCAAAAATCGGGAAAGGTTGTTTTGCAGGCGGTACAAAAGGCTGTACCTTTGTATGAAAAGCTCGGATTTGCAACCCGTGGAAAGTTGGTGATTTTTTGGAAACACTGAAACGGCTGCACTAATATTAAGTCCGATGATAAATAACTGAAAATCAGTTTGAAATGGAAAGGCAGGAGATAACAGATAAGGTGTTGGAAATTTTTCGGTCGGTTATGGGCGATGTGCCCAATCTGAGCAGACAGACTTCAGCCGGCGAAGTGGCACAATGGGATTCGCTCAACCATGTCATATTAATTCAGGAGCTGGAGAAAGCATTTCAATTGAAGTTTGATCTGTTCGCAATCATTGAAGTGAGAGATGTTGCCGGATTAGTTGAATCTGTTTATACGCATAAAAAACAATGATAATCCGGGAGATTAAAATAGGCGAATTGGCGGATTTCGTGGAAAGTGAAGAGTTCAGGAAGTTCGAAATCAAGCCCATATCTCCCCTGCGTGCTTATTCACAGCATAAAAATCCACATGCCGACGCTGAGGAAATAGCCCTTGTTTTTGCTGCCGAAAATGACAAGCTGTTCGCTTTTGCCGGAATTTTTCCACATAAAATGACTTTGGGAGAGGAGTCTGTCTATTCAAACACAGGTTGGTGGGCAAATCCGGATTCGGGCGGACAATGGGCAATTCCAGTGTTTATGAAAGCTTTGCAGCTTTGCAATCAGCGAATGGTTTTAACCGACTGTACTGCCCACACAAAGTACCTTCTTGAAAAGACCGGACTGTTTACTTTCGTTCCTGAAATACGCGGGCAAAGGTATTTTCTCCGTTTTTATTTAGGCGATATGTTCAGGCGCAAAGGCAAAAATCACCTGATTTCTTTTGCATTTTCCTGCATTGACAGAGCGCTGAACAGTTTTCTTCCTGCACGTCTGAAAAAAAACCTCAAAAAAACAGTTGATGAAAATTATATGCTGACAAGTACAGAATTTATCGGTAATGAACATGTGTTGTTTATCGAAAAATTTCCGGGGAAAAGCTTTTTCCGGCAGGAGGTATCAAAATTAAATTGGATTGTTCAAAATCCATGGGTAACTTCTGAAAAAAATGTATCTGAAATAGCTTATCCGTTTACCTTTAAAGTGGATGATTTCAGGCAGGAGTTTTTAGAGATACGAAAAGGTAACGAGCTGGTTGCGTTGCTGTTGCTTTCAGTACGGGATAACCACGCTTCGGTTCCGTATATCTACTATTCAGATGGTTCTTTGGCAATTGTGAGCCGGCTTTTGTGGTCATACCTGATAAAAAATAGCATGGACAGTTTGCTGGCTTTTAATCCTGAACTTAATTCGGAGCTTAAGAAAAAGAGCAGAAAAAATTATTTATTTGCAAGAAATATTTTTCGATATGCGGGTTATTCAAATACATTGCAGGATTTATTCGGGGAAAATGAGTTTTTCTTTCAGGATGGAGAGGCAGACATGGTTTTTACTTAGCTGGCGAACGAGCCTGTTATTTACCGCAAAAAGCTCTTTTTTGGGTAGATTCACGAATTAAACAGAGAATAATAAATCAAAAACATTCAACTATACAGCATGGAAATCAAAATTTTAGGAGAAAAACATTCCATTTTCAATCAATATCTCGGAGAGATAAGAGATGTTTCCATTCAGAAAGACCCGATGCGGTTCAGGGAAAACCTTTACCGGATAGGGGAACTGTTTGCTTATGAAATTAGTAAGGAATTGAAATATAAGGTTACGGAAG
>CAYNOQ010000156.1:0-1476 GCA_964398855.1 uncultured Mariniphaga sp.
ACAAGGGTTCCCATGGCAAGAATTACCGGCTGGTTGTTGCGGATTTCCACCAATCCGTAGCCGGTAACAACTGTTCCGGGGTCAATGCCCAATATTTTGAGAGGTTTTTGAGCCATCAGAAAAATCCTTTAAAACGATATCTATCTCTATCAATTTTTTCCAAACACGGATAACCTTTATGATAATCAGGGTCATTTGCACCAGCATGCTGATCGGCAGTTAATAGAACTCCGCTTAACTGGCTGCTGCTTATCTCGGATAAAGTGGGAATAATTTCTTCCTGAATAATGTCTCTGATATCACTCTGTCCAAAGATTGTTTTCCCTTTTAAAGTTAAAATTAAACCGGAGATATAATTCATTTTAGAATTTAATCTAACATAATTTCCGAGAAAAATTTCCCTCTCTCTTTGATCATTAATGTATTTATCAGCTAAAATCTTCAAAAAATCATCCGGGTGCATTTTGTGTGATTTCATAATATGCTCTGCCAAAATTCCTGAATAAGTTTGCTGATAGTTGCCGTGGACATGCCTTTGAGAAGATTTAGATACGCTTGAAAATGATTTTTGAGGCTTCGAAACCAATTCGATTATTTTATTTACATCCTGCTTTTGGAGTGTAACGTTAGAGTCACTTTTTCTTTTAATGTCAATCTCCACATTTTCCAAAGCAGATTCAATTAATTCTCTGTCATATTCATTAATAAGCTCCTGTTTAATTAGGTTAATAACAGTATCTCTGAAACTGTCCGAAAGTAACTTTGAAGTTAATTTTTTCACTTTCCCTTTCCGGTTGATTTTGTCAATGAACTCTTTTGCAAATTCTTCCAGTGAATGTTCATTAAAACTTCCTTTTGAAAAAAGCTGAACAAATCTTTTTCCTTTTTCACTATCCTTTTCAAATTTTATATTGTCAATTAGAATGGGATCGTCTTGCTGAATTGTGGCACCATCATAAAAAATTTGTATGTACTGCCCGATTAATAGTCCATAGCTTAACTTTAACTGGCGCATGTATGAGAAAAGCTGCTTTTTAAAATTGTTTGCAATTGGTAAGTGGGGTTGTTTAATTTCTATAACAAAAAGTTTTTGTCCGGTTTGCGATTTCATTACAAAGTCAGGAGTTATTCTGTTTGCTGAACCTATCTGAAAAGAAGGTCTGATATCAAAGTCATCTGTGTATTGCTTCCATCCTAAAACCCTTAGTGCCTGAATCATATACTTTTCAAACTCATCTTCGCTTATTCCTCTGGTTATATTTTCAGAAAGAATAAAACATATCTCATTCCAGATTTCCATGCTCATTTTTCAATAATTTTCTTTTTTTATTAAAAATACCTGACCCGATTTTCAAAAATAGTGAAATTATTTAAAATCTATCTTAGAAGGTTTTGCTTTACATGGGAAGAAGTGAAATACAGATTTCGTAGGTAATGGCAATTCAATGAAAAATTTCAGTTGATTTCATCAGGAAC
>CAYNOQ010000156.1:1576-4021 GCA_964398855.1 uncultured Mariniphaga sp.
ATATTTTCTAAAAGCGAATGGTAGGGATAAATCTCAGCAATAGAGTCGAGCGTTGCCATTGCTTCGGCATCCTTATTTCGGAAAAAAAGCAGGTCGGCGCGGGCAAACATCTGCAAGGGAACAGCCGTAGTGTCAAGGTTGAGATTATTTCCAATCAGCATAGAAAGCTCCATGGCGTCATTGGCAGTGAATTTTGAAGTGCTTGCCTTCAGAACATCCAACTGCGCTTTTGCCCAGCTGAAATTACCCATGTAGTAGCCCAATATCGCTTTTTTCAGCTTTACTTCATCTCCAAGCTTGTTATTTTTATTGCTTTCAATCACCTGAGAATAGAGCAGTGTGGCTTCCCACGGGTCACCGTCAAAGATATAAATATCAGCCATTTCGGTTTTTAGCATACCCGATTGTTCAGCTCTGAGGCGGGGAATTTCTAACCCTTTTTGCAATACGGAAACCGCCTTTTCAGTATCATTAAGGTAAAATGCGAGCAGGTGGGCGTAGTCGCCGATGAGGTTCAGCGTGGCAGCAATATATCCTAAAGTTTCCAGCCCTTCTTCAAACATTCTGGCAAGGTTTTCCGCATCATTTCCCGGCTGCTTGTTTTCATTTTGGAACCGCATATAAGCGGCATGGATTTTCTGTTCGTTCGCCGGAATAAAAAGCGGCGAATCTTCGCCTTTTTCCACTAAATAGTTGAATGCGCGCTCGGCTTCATTAAACACGCTGTTGTTCAGCGCCATTTGTCCCAACTGATAAATCTGCATATCCTCTTCTCCGGTTCTTTTGTCCAAAGCAATGGATTGGCGAAGCGCTCCGGCAAACTGTTTTTCCTGCAGGAAAAACCAGATCAGCAGCCGGTTATAGCCGATTACGTTAGGTTCAGCCTGAATCCGCTTCAAAACCTGCGTTCTGAAACCCGTGCGCAGGTTGTTGTCCACATCAATCCGCATTGCCGATGCCAAAGCGCTTTCTACGCGCTGAAGCTGCTTTTCGTCCTGAGCAATCAGGTTCAGGTACTCTTCCATCATCTGCTCATAATCGCGCAGATACATATAGGCAACAGCCATTTCATAGCTGAAATGCTCTTCGGAGTTCTCCTTTCGTCCTTTCAGATAAACCTTTTTTGCCCACTCAAATTCCTGCCATTGAGTGAAAGCATTGGCAACCATCATAATGGAAGGTTTATCCGGTGTGGTCATTTTCAGCGCTTCGGTATATTTTTGCTCTGCTTCCTTTCGTTTTCCCTGTGTTTTCAGCAGGTATCCCCAGTGAATCTGCAATTCGGGACCGGGAGTGCGAAGTTTTTTTATCTCCTCTTTAATTTGTGCTTCAGCTTCGTCAAAGCGTTGAAGTTCAATGAGTGAAGTAAGATAAAGCCGGAAATAGTAATTGTTTTTGGAAAGTTCGTAAACTTCATAAAGAAAAGGCACCGCTTTCTCAAAATCTTTTGCGTTGTAGTAGGAAAGAGCCAGCTGGGTTGTCCTTTGCAGCTGGGTTGGCTCGGTTTGCGCCAAAGCCGCATGAAAGAAAAATAACAACAGTGGAAAAAGAATAATATGTTTCAGATTTTTTTTAATCATAAATGCAAAAATAGCAGGTTAAATAACAATATGAGATTAAAACTGTTTTTTTAGTTTTAAGAATTAGAGTTATTTTTACCCAAAACTTTTTTATTATGGCACATGTGTTGACTGAAAGGCAGAGATTGCCGCATTGGATGAAAATGAAGATGCCCAAAGGTGAAAACTATTCAAAAGTTAAAAATCTTGTTGAAAAGCATGGACTTCACACAATATGCACCAGTGGAAACTGTCCGAATATCGGCGAATGCTGGAGCCGCGGAACAGCAACTTTTATGATTTTAGGAGATATTTGCACGCGGCGCTGCAAATTTTGCGCAGTGAAAAGCGGCAGACCACTTCCCCCCGATCTGAAAGAACCGGAAAGGGTGGCAGAATCGGTTCGTGTTATGGGCGTGAAACATTGTGTGATAACATCGGTTGACCGCGATGATTTGGATGATCAGGGCGCCGGAATATGGGCACGGACAATCACCGAAGTGAAACGCGTGAATCCCGAAACCCGGTTAGAGGTGCTGATTCCCGATTTCCGCGGAAAAACAGAGCTGATTCAGCAGGTGATTGATGCAGGTCCTGATGTGATTTCGCATAATTTAGAGACCACCGAGCGGCTTACTCCGTTTGTGCGGTTTGCATCCAAATATCGCCGGAGCCTTGATGTTGTGCGTTACATTGCTCAGAACTACAAAATTGCAAAGTCGGGAATCATGCTCGGATTGGGAGAAACCTATGAAGAGGTGCTGCAAACTATGGACGATCTTCGCGAAGCCGGTTGCAAGGTGATGACCATCGGGCAATACTTAGCACCAACCCCGCAGCACATGCCGGTTGTGGAGTATATTGAACCCCGGATGTTTGCCGAATA
>CAYNOQ010000157.1:0-3994 GCA_964398855.1 uncultured Mariniphaga sp.
TTCCCGCTTTCAAAAGTTATCTTAATCTTAAAAAGCTTCCTTTTAAATTCCCCCCCCCCCCCATTTATTTAGGGTATCTTTGCGGCTCAGCTTTTAAACAGAAAATTAAAAAACAAGTCATGAGAAAAAGTCAATTAGTTTTTTTATTCTTGGTATTGGGTGCAATGCTTTTCAGCAGTTGCATTAATGAAAAAGAACCCGATTTTGGGTTTGAAGATTTGCCCGAAGCTTCACGGGAGTTTTTGATCAAATATTTCCCGGGTAATGATGTCGCTTCTGTCTGCTTTGAAAAACCGTTTATCACTTCCGGTTTGAAAGAAGACGAAAACAACCTTTATGTGCTGCTTGAAGGGAATACTCAGGTTATCTTTTCAAAAGATGAAGGAAACTGGCTCGAAGTTTTTGCTCCGGATGGCATTCCGGAAACGGCAGCCGCAATTTTGGACAACTATGTTTATACGAGATTGAATAACCATGAGAGTGATGCAAAAATCACGGAATTCATGCCGCTTTTTGAGCATAGTATAATCATCGGATTGGATAACGGGCGGCAATATGCCCAGTCGCAGCTCTTGGAATACAGTGGCGTAACATTGGCTGAAGTAAATGTTATTGAAGGAAACCTGAAATCCAAAATTTTAAGTTTTTTAGAGCAGAATCCGATTGGTTCGGCAGATCTTACGGACTATATTTTCAAAATAACTGAAACGGAAGGAACTGCTTATCGCCTGTTTTTGGGTGATGAACTCACCATCAGTTTTGATAAAAATGCAGAGTGGATTCATGCCGGTACGGATTTTATAAAAGACAACAGCGATGAAATCAACAATTTCCTGAAAAGCATAGTCAAAAACGAAATGCCTGAAAGTATTTCAAACATTATTGATAATCAGTATGATTTGGGCGAAATATTAACTCTGGCTTCCTACGGGAATGGAGATTACGGATTGCGTTTCAGAAGCAGAGACCTGCTGATTAATGAAAATACCGGAATTGCCAATCATTTGCTTCCGGTAGCAAACGCTATGCTGGAAAAATACTTTGGCTCATCTTACAAATTGCTCTATCCGCACGGTATATCCTATGTGGGGGCCTATCGGTTCAATTCAACCTTTGTTTATTATGACGGCAGTGATTTTCATGTTTCCATTCAGGTGGATATGCATGGCGATTGGAATAGTGTGACAGCTGCTTATATAAAAAACGGGAAACCTGTTTATGTGAGTTTGCCACCGGAAATAATCAATGAACTCCCTGATGCAGTAGCTAATTATCTGGTGGAAAACTATAAGGAAAATGACATTTTCAGGATTTCTCAGAAGTTGTTTTTCAGAAATGAATTCAGCGTGCTGATAGATAGAACAACTGCGCTCTATTTTAATGAAGACGGAAGTTACAAAACAAAGATTGAATCCGTTCCTCAATAGAAAACGTAATTGAGAAACGTGCTTTCATGAAAAACGGCAGGAATTTTGAAATTTCTGCCGTTTTTTTGAGGTACCTGGCGGATTCGAACCGCCGTACACGGTTTTGCAGACCGTTGCCTAGCCACTCGGCCAAGGTACCGTTTTTAAATTCGGACTGCAAAGGTAGAAAAATTGTAATGATTTCCGCAAACAGAGTCAACCAATTTTACAAAAACAGGGTAACACTGGCATTTTCTACCTCACCACCCATCGGAGGATTCACTTTCGATACTTTGATTCTTGCATTCTGAATATTCGGAAATTCTGTCTGCAATACACTCAAAATTCGCCCGGCAACGTGTTCCAGCAAAAAGGATTTCACCTGCATCTCTCTTTTAACCAAATCGTACACCGATTGGTAGTTCAGTGCATCTTCAAGGCTGTCGGAAGCGGCAGCGGCAGAGCAATCGGTTTCGATGGAAATATCCACAACAAATTCATTTCCCACAATGCGTTCCGATTCAAAATAGCCGTGATAGGCATAAAATTTCATGCCTTCAATTTCAATAATACCCGGTTTCATTCCAATGAAATTAAGAATAAGTAATGAATACAAAGAAAACAAACTTGTGTTTACCCTACTGATAAACCTTTTTTTAATTTTGCTACCGTTGAAAATCAGCGGATAAATAGTTAAGGAATGACAAATAATTCAGAAAACAGAGAGCCGGCAAAAAAAACAAATTTCATTTTTCAGCAAATTGACAAAGACCTTGCTGAGGGGAAAAACAACGGGCGTGTTTTGACACGGTTTCCCCCCGAGCCAAACGGGTATCTCCATATCGGGCATGCAAAATCAATCTGTCTGAATTTTGGAATTGCCGGGCATTATGGTGGAAAATGCAACCTTCGCTTCGATGATACCAATCCTGTCAAGGAGGAGATGGAATATGTGGAATCCATCATGGAAGACGTGAGGTGGTTAGGTTTCGACTGGGAAGACCGGCTGTTTTATGCTTCCGACTATTTTGAAAATCTCTATAATTTTGCCATAAAGCTGATTGAGGAAGGAAAAGCTTATGTTGACGATCAGGATGCTGAAACTATCAGTAGCCAAAAGGGAACTCCCACACGCCCCGGGGAGGAAAGTCCGTTCAGAAATCGCTCAGTTGAAGAGAATCTTGATCTTTTCAAGCGAATGACTGCCGGTGAATTCGACGAAGGCACAAGAGTGCTGCGCGCAAAAGTTGACATGGCTTCGCCCAACATGCACATGCGCGACCCGATAATTTACCGCATCATAAAAGCGCATCACCACCGCACCGGCGACAAATGGTGCATCTATCCCATGTATGATTTTGCCCACGGGCAGAGCGACTACTGGGAAGGGATTACCCACTCGGTTTGCACGCTTGAGTTTGAAGTGCACCGCCCGCTCTACGACTGGTTTATTGACCAGCTTCAGGAAACGGACTACAGACCCCGCCAAATTGAATTCGCACGGCTTAACTTAACCTATACCGTTATGAGCAAGCGGTTGCTGCTCCAGCTGGTGAACGAGAAATATGTCAACGGCTGGGATGACCCGCGGATGCCCACCATTTCTGGATTGCGCCGGCGGGGCTATACTCCCGAGTCAATCCGAAATTTTTCCGACCGGATCGGAGTCACCAAAGTGGATGGAATGATCGATGTTTCCCTGCTCGAATACAGCGTCCGGGAGCATCTTAACCGCACGGCACAACGTGTTATGGGGGTTTTGAATCCGATAAAAGTTGTGATTACCAACTATCCTGAAGAGACGGAAGAGGAGCTTGAAGCGATTAATAATCCCGAAGATGAAAGCATGGGAATGCGGAAAGTGCCGTTTTCAAGGGAACTCTATATTGAACGGGATGACTTTATGGAAGAGCCTGCCAGAAAGTTTTTCCGCCTGGCACCGGGGCGCGAAGTGCGCCTGCGCTACGCCTATTTTATCACCTGCAATGAAGTGATTAAGGATGAAAACGGAGAAATTACAGCGATTCACTGCACCTATGACCCCGCATCAAGAGGAGGAAACTCACCCGACGGGCGAAAAGTGAAGGCAACGCTGCATTGGGTCTCGGCAAAACATGCCGTGAAATCAGAGGTAAGGCTCTACGACCGCCTTTTTACTGAAGAAGACCCGCTGGCACAAAAGGATATGGATTACAAAGAGTTTTTGAATCCCGACTCCCTGAAAGTTCTCCCGGAATGTTACCTGGAACCATTCGTGAAAAATGTCCAACCGCTCGACCATTTTCAGTTTGAACGCCTTGGATATTTTAATGTGGATTATGATTCAACTCCCGAAAAACCTGTATTTAACCGTACAGTTTCCCTGCGTGATTCCTACTCAAAGGGAAAATGATTTTTGAAAAAAGGAGTGATTTTTTTCAGCTTTTCTTTTTCATATTTTTTTTGAATCACAATAGCCACAATAGGGCACATAGATTTTCCTCTGCATTCTCCGGTGTGCCACGAGGCGTATGTTTATTTAATAATTAAAAACCTATGTAGATGAAAGAGCTATACAACCCAATTTGCCGTTCAGGTTGAAGTCGCCT
>CAYNOQ010000158.1:0-3889 GCA_964398855.1 uncultured Mariniphaga sp.
CATTAAACGGACCGGCGATTGCCCAGTCGTGCGGAATTTTTACCGCTTCCCATTTTGAGTCGTCAAAGCCGGCAACAGCGGCATTTTCAGGATTACCTTTTGTAAATTTCCAGTTTTCATTGAAATTTACCCAATTCCGGTTTTCTGCAATTAATGACAGTGAAAAAATAGTTAAAAAGAAAAAGATGAAAGTGGTTCTCATGGTGCTCTAAATCAATTTTATAAACAGTTAAATAAAAATTTCGATACTGCTCTCAGTAAATCAGCGTTAAAAATAGCCTTATTCATCAAACATTACAAACCGGCTGCACAATTAAAAGAAAATGCTTTTTCACTGTGATACTCAGGATTTGTAAGCGGTCAAAATCCATTTTTCATAAACAATCTTAACTTTATTTGTCTGATTATGATGGAAAACTGACAGAGTAAGTTAAAATAATGTGAATAGTTAGCCATTTGAAAAATTAAAATATTTAATTTGTAAAACGATGCAAATGTTGACTATTTTGCATAGGAAAATAAATTGAAACAGATAGAAATTATAAATATAAACAGTGGATTTTTATGAAAAAAAGTATCTTATTTTTAATTGCAGCGCTTATTTTTGGAATTTCATGCACCAATTCCGAAAAGCCCCTGACATCTAAGGTGGAGACTCTTTCGTCGGGCTGGAAAATGCAAACCAGCGAAAAACTGACAGGAATTGACGACAGTGCGGTTTCTGAAAATGATTTTAACGACTCGGGATGGATGGATGCGGTTGTGCCGGGGACTGTGCTCGGCAGCATGGCAACCAACGGATATGTTGAAGACCCCTATTTTGGCATCAACATGCAGAATATTGATGCTGAACAATTTACAAAGCCATGGTGGTTCAGGACTTCATTTACAGTCACGCCGGAAGATATGGGGAAAACCATCAGCCTTCGTTTCAACGGAATAAATTACCGTGCAGATTTGTGGATAAACGGTAAAAAAGTGGAAGGAAAAGAGAACTTTGCAGGCGCTTTTCTGATGTTCACATTCAAAATCAACGATTTTGTCCGGGAAGGCAAAAACAGCGTTGCACTGAAAATGTGGCAACATGTTGACGGCGAATATTCTATAGGATTTGTTGACTGGAACCCCCACCCCATCGACCGGAATATCGGAATTTTTCGCGAAGTTTTTCTTGAAATCAATGAAGGCATAAAAATCCGCAGTCCTTTTGTCTATTCTAAAGTGAACAAGGAGACATTGGATGCAGCCGACCTCTCCATTCAGGCAGAGCTGTACAACAGCGCCGACAAGCCCGTCAAAGGAACGCTCAGGGTGAATTATGAATTAGGGATAGTTGAGAAAGAAGTTACCGTTCCCGCCGGGGAAACAATTTCATGCAGATTTACGCCGGATGAATTCCGCCAGCTTTCCGTTAAAAACGTTAAACTCTGGTGGCCCAACGGAATGGGTGATCCCAATATGTACAATTTCACCACAGAATTTATTGCAAATGACCGGATTCTGGATAAAGTTGAAAAGAGATACGGAATCAGGGAAGTGGACAGCTACATGAATGAAGACAAGCACCGTGCTTTTGAAGTCAACGGAAGGTTTGTCATGCTCAAAGGCGGCGGCTGGGTTGATGACATGCTGCTGCAGGATACACACGAAAGCATTGAAGCACAGATGAAATACGTCCGGCACATGAACCTGAACAGCATCCGGCTCGAAGGATTCTGGGGAAAAACTGAAGACCTTTATGATTTGTGCGATGAATACGGTATTATGATGATGGTGGGCTGGAGCTGCCACTGGGAGTGGGATGAATACCTGCTGAAACCGACACACGAAAAATATGGCGGCGCAGTCAGTGATGAAGATATTGAACTGATGGCAAACTACTGGAAAGACCAGATGCTGTGGCTGCGGAACCATCCGAGTATTTATGTTTGGATGCTGGGAAGCGACAAGCTGCCGGAGCCAAAACTCGAAATGAAATACATTGAGCTTTTTGAGAAATATGATCCCTCACGTATATATATTACCTCTGCGGGCGGCGCCGGCACGGAAGACAACAACATTGTTGCAGAAGTTCCGTTAGTAAGTGATATTAGCGGACCAACCGGCATGAAAATGCTTGGACCCTACGCTTACACACCGCCGGTTTACTGGTTTACCGACACCGACCTTGGCGGCGCTTTCGGTTTTAACACCGAAACCTGCCCCGGTCCGAACATTCCGCCACTTGCCTCGCTGAAAAAAATGCTTCCCGAAGAGAGTTTATGGCCTATTGACACCAACTACTGGGAATATCACACCGGACGGAATAATTTCAAAACGCTCAAAAGAATCCGCAAGGCATTGGATGTAAGGTATGGGAAATCAAGCAGTGTGGAAGAGTTTGCCTTTAAAAATCAGGTGCAGAACTACGAGCTGATGCGTCCGATGTTTGAAGCTTTTATTGCACATAAACCGAAAAGTACCGGATTAGTGCAGTGGATGTTAAACTCTGCCTGGCCCGAAATGATCTGGCAGTTGTATGACACCTACCTTCAGCCAAACGGCGCTTTCTATTCGGTTAGAAAAGCGTGTAACCCGGTTCATGCAATTTACAGATACGGATTTGACGATATTTATCTTGCCAACGAAGACCTGCATGATGCAGAAAACATTACAGTGCAGATCAGGGCTTTTGATATTAATTCAAAAGAGATTTTCTCCGACAAGTGGAATGGCAGTATCCAATCCAATATATCGAAGTTTATTTACAAAATACCTGAAATTGAAGAGCTTACGTCTGTTTGGTTCCTTGATTTAAGAATTTTTGACAGCCAAAACCGGGAAATTGACAACAGCATTTACTGGCTCTCAACCAAACCGGATGAGCTTGACTATGAAGCTGCCAAACAGCTTGAATGGCCCTTCCACACTCCGCCGAAAGATTATGCCGATTTCACCGCGCTCAACAATCTTCCTGAAATTGAGCTGGAGTATGATTACAAATTTGAAAAGGGAACCGATCAGGGTAAAGTTGAACTGAAAGTTACGAACCCAACCAATACCATTGCTTTTTTCACTTTCTTCGATTTGATTGACCCGGCAACCGACACACCTGTTTTGCCGGTTTACTGGAGCGACAACTACATTTCACTGCTTCCGGGAGAAACCCGCAGCTATGATGCAACATATTATCTGGCTGATATAAAAGCAGATAAACCGGTTCTGAAAGTCAATGCATGGAACGTTAAAATGGTAACCCTGAACTGATTGGAAAGTCAGGTTTGCAGATTTACAAGTCTGCGAATCTGTGAATTTGCCCGGTCTGCAGTACATCAACACAGGTTCTAACATTTAAAAAATCCCTGCACCGTTTTCGGTGCAGGGATTTTTTAATGACTGACAATCAGTATGCTCTATTAATATTTTATTTCAGGTAAACTGAACGAGTTTTTTAGCTGATGCAAGTTACTTTACTTGTTTATTTTTGACGCAAGTTGTAAATTAGTAGCGTATAGGAAGAAGTTGTCAGCAATGCGATTCGCTCCACCTAAAAGCAACCCGAAGTAATTTTGAACATTTGCAGTTGTAACTTGAATTAACAAAAAGAAAAAAATGTTGAATAGAACCAAGCATACAATTATAAACGGAGATAGCAGACACATGAGCGAGCTCAAAGACGAAAGCGTTCATTTGATTGCGACTTCTCCACCTTACTGGCAACTAAAAGATTATGGAACAGAAAATCAAATCGGCTTTCACGATGATTATGAAACTTACATTAATCATTTGAACCTGACTTGGCAGGAATGCTTCCGTGTTTTACACAAAGGATGTCGCCTTTGTATAAATATCGGAGACCAATTTGCTCGTTCAATATATTACGGACGTTACAAGATTATTCCTATACATA
>CAYNOQ010000159.1:0-3786 GCA_964398855.1 uncultured Mariniphaga sp.
TTGAAGATTATCGTTTTGAAGCTGAGGAGGCTGAAAGACAGGGAAGATACGACCGGGTTGCCGAATTGCGCTATGGGAAAATAAAGGAAGCGGAAAATGAAATTGAAAAGCTTCAGGCAGAGCTTGAAGGGGAAAAACAGGGTGAAAGCCTTATTAAAGAGGAGGTAGATTCTGAGGATATTGCAGAAGTGGTTGCAAGGTGGACCGGTATTCCTGTTTCAAAAATGTTGCAAAGTGAGCGGGAAAAGCTGCTGCACATGGAGGCAGAGTTACACAAACGCGTGGTTGGTCAGGTTGAGGCAATTTCAGCGGTTTCGGATGCAGTGCGCCGGAGCCGTGCCGGATTGCAGGACGAAAAGCGCCCAATCGGTTCGTTTATTTTCTTAGGCTCAACGGGAGTTGGAAAAACCGAGCTGGCAAAAGCGCTTGCCGAATATCTTTTCAACGATGAAAATATGATTACCCGTATCGATATGTCCGAATATCAGGAGAAGTTTTCCGTAACGCGGCTTATCGGAAGTCCGCCCGGATATGTTGGTTATGATGAAGGTGGTCAGCTGACGGAAGCCGTTCGCCACAAACCCTATTCGGTGGTGCTATTTGATGAGATTGAAAAAGCACACCCCGATGTTTTCAATGTGCTTTTGCAGGTTTTGGATGACGGCAGACTGACCGACAACAAAGGCAGAACAGTCAATTTCAAAAATACCATTATCATTATGACATCCAATTTAGGTTCTCATCTCATCAGCGAGAGCTATGCGTTTTTAGAGTCGGGAAATATGGAGGAGGTCATGTCCGGGGCAAGAGAAAAACTGCTTGAGTTGCTGCGTAAAACCATTCGTCCGGAGTTTTTGAACCGAATTGATGAAATCATTGTTTTCACGCCGCTCTCAAAAGAGAATATCACGCAGATTGTGAAATTGCAGTTCGACCAGGTTGTCCGGCGGTTATCCGGAACGGATGTGAAAATCAATCTTACGGATGAAGCTGTTAACTGGCTGTCGGCGCTGAGTTATGACCCGCATTTTGGTGCGCGTCCCGTAAAACGAGTTTTGCAAAGAAATGTGCTTAATGAGCTGTCCCGAAGAATTTTATCAGGACAGATAGAGAAGAGTAAACCTATTTTAATAGATGTAAAAAACGATGAATTAGTGTTCAGGAATTAAATATAAAAGGAGTGCATGGCTCGATGTCATGCACTCCTTTTCGTTAAAAAGTATGATAATTCCTTTATCTTTTAAAACTTCACAGACAAGTTTTTCCTGGTTCTCGTTTTTATGATTTTTACCCGAAAATATTTTGCTGATTTCTGGATACTGCCTTTATAATTGAAAATGTAGCCCGCAATTTTGCATTAATATAGCTCTTTGCCCCTTTCCCCAAAAAATAATCCCGACCGCAGCAAACAGGCATTCATAAAACAAAATTATTTTTTTCGGCATTTTGCCCTATCTTTGTTTTTTTGAAAAAAGTATGAAAGAAAGACCATTAATATTAGTTACAAACGATGATGGCATTCACGCAAAAGGGCTTCGCGAGCTGGTGGAAGTGATGAACTTTTTTGGTGAAGTTGCCGTAATTTCTTCTGAAATTCCCATGTCGGGAAAATCCAGCGCCATCACCATAGATCAGCCTTTACGTGCCGTTCCTGTTGAAAATATTCATGGCGCTCCCACCTGGAAATGCAACGGAACACCGGTTGACAGCGTAAAGCTCAGTTTCAACACCTTGCTCAGCCGCACACCCGATTATGTGGTTTCAGGTATTAACCACGGCGCCAATTCATCCATCAGCGTTATTTACAGCGGAACTATGGGCGCTGCCATCGAAGGAAGCCTGCACGGTATTCCGTCCATCGGATTTTCACTTACCGATTTTAATCCCGATGCCGATTTTTCAAAGGCAAAAATCGTAGTAGCACGAATTTTCCAAAGTGTTATTGACAACGGATTACCACCTTTCACCTGTCTCAACGTGAATATTCCCAAAGGAAAACCGAAAGGAATAAAAGTTTGTCGGCAAACACAGGGCAAATGGGTTGAAGAGTTTGAAAAAAGAAGAGATCCACAGGGAAGGGAATACCACTGGCTGTCAGGATATTTTAAAAATTTTGAGGAAAATTCACCGGACACCGATATTGAAGCGCTTAAAAATAATTTTGTGGCAGTAGTTCCGGTTTCAACCGATATGACCTGCTACCCTACTCTGGAAAAACTCAAAAACTGGACATTCTGATGCAACAACGAAAACGTAAGCCGCTTGATTCGCCGAAAATCGGATTTGCAGTTGGTTTTTCGGTTCCGATATTGATTTTCTTTCTGGTCTATCTCTTTGGAGAGAGCACTGTTTCATTCAAAAATTATGTCAAAAATTTATGGTATTTACAGGCGCTGATTAAGCTTGCCAGCTTGTGCGTTTTTGCTAATTTGCTGATTTTTATGGGCTTTATTCGTTTAAAACACGACCGTTCTGCAAGGGGGGTGCTTGGTGCAACCATTTTATATGCTTTAGCAGTGCTCATTTCAAGAATTTTTTAGCATGAAATACTATCTGATTGCCGGGGAAGCATCGGGCGATTTG
This sequence comes from uncultured Mariniphaga sp., assembly GCA_964398855.1. Classification (GTDB taxonomy): domain Bacteria; phylum Bacteroidota; class Bacteroidia; order Bacteroidales; family Prolixibacteraceae; genus Mariniphaga. The sequence continues at coordinate 2,584 of CAYNOQ010000159.1, forward strand.
CACGGCTCAAACCTGATGCGCGCGTTAACGGATTTTGACGCCAATGCGCAATTCCGTTTCTTTGGCGGCGACCTGATGCAGGCTGCCGGCGGTACACTGGTGAAACACTATCGCGAAATGGCATTCATGGGTTTTTTGAATGTGATTTTAAACCTGAGAACCATCAGCCGCAATATGAAAATATGCCAGCAGGACATCCTTGAATATAAGCCCGATGTGCTCATTCTGATTGATTATCCGGGGTTTAACCTCCGCATGGCGAAATTTGCAAAAAAACTCGGAATTCCCGTATTTTACTATATTTCTCCAAAAATTTGGGCATGGAAAGAGTATCGTGTAAAAGCAATCAAAGCTTATGTGGATGAGATGTTTACAATTTTGCCATTTGAAACCGCATTCTACAAAAAACATGATTTCAAGGTGAATTATGTGGGCAACCCCCTGCTGGATTCAGTTGCTTCTTTTCAGAAAAAAGTATTGACAAAACAGGAGTTTTTAGCAAAAAACAATCTGGATGACAGTCCGGTGGTTGCTTTGCTTGCGGGAAGCAGAACACAGGAAATTAAAAAGATGCTGCCCGTCATGGTTCAGGCTGCAAAAGACTTTCCCGATTTCCGATTTGTAGTGGCAGGCGTAACTACCATAGACGCAAAAGTTTATCAGAGCATTATCGAAAAGCATCCGATTCCGGTGATTTATAATCAAACCTACGATCTGCTGAATCATGCTCATGCGGCATTAGTAACATCTGGCACGGCAGCGCTTGAAACTGCACTGTTTGATGTGCCGCAAACAGTTCTCTACCGTGTTGCCGGCGGCAGATTTTTTCAGTTTTTTATGAAAACATTTTTCCTGAAAGTGCAGTGGGCATCACTTCCAAATCTTATTTTGAACAAAGAAGCGCTCAGGGAATATATTCAGGTCAACATGACTTTGGAAAACGTAAAAAACGAACTTCGGCGACTACTGGCTGAGCAGGAGTACAGAGATAAAATAATGGGAGACTACCAACGTTTAAAAGAGATAATGGGAGAGCCGGGCTGTTCGCAGCGTACGGCAAAAAAAATGGTGGAAATACTGGAATCCTGATGAACCGGTTAGTTTACCGGACAATTTTTTCAAAAAATCAAAACTGAAATATTGAAAGTGCATGTATAGTTTATTTAAAAAGGAGATAAAAATATTTTTCGGCTCTCTGATTGG
>CAYNOQ010000160.1:0-3773 GCA_964398855.1 uncultured Mariniphaga sp.
TGAACGACAATGAGCTCGTTCAGCGTTTTATCGAAGGCGATCAAAATTCACTTGAAATTTTAGTGCATCGGCACAAGAACAGGATTTATTCCTATATCTTACTGATTGTGAAAAATCAGGAGCTTGCCGAAGATATTTTTCAGGATACATTTATTAAGGTAATCCGCTCGTTAAGGCGCGGAAAATATGTGGAAAACGGAAAGTTTATTTCCTGGGTGCTGCGCATTGCACACAATCTGATTATTGACCATTTCAGAAGGGAAAAGCTTCAGGCAACCATTTCAAATGATGCGCTTGAAGTTGATATTTTCAATTCTCCGAAATTTTCAGACAAAAACATTGAAGAAACGATGATTAATGATCAGATTTTGAACGATGTGAAAGAGCTGATTAAGGAACTGCCCGAAGATCAGCAGCAGGTCATCTATATGCGTCATTATATGGGGCTCAGTTTCAAGGAGATTGCCGAGCAAACCGATGTGAGCATAAATACAGCGCTTGGGCGGATGCGCTACGCGCTGATTAACTTACGTAAAATCATTAAGGAAAAAAATCTGGAATTAACCCGTATTTAACTTTCGTTAACACAATAACTCCGTTTCACAGGCGTTCTTTGAGAAACATTTATTATAGAGTGCCTATGAAAAAATTTACCTTTTATTATTTTATTAAAAGTTTTAACGGACGGCTGAACAGCCACAAAAGTGTATCTGAAAAAGAGATGAACAGGAGTAGCAGCAGGGTGAATTCTGGGCAATTTTCCCCTTCACCGGAAACAGTTCAGCGAATTTTAGATTTTGCACACTCCTACGATGTGCTTGAAACGGAAACAGCCGGATTAGTTGAAATGAATCTGAATTAACTTGTTCTCACACAATCAAAAAAGGCGCCTGAAAGAGCGCCTTTTTTGATTTTACCCTATATCTTCACAATGCATGAGTCGGGGAGCCAGCCTACATTTCCGTCGGAGAGCTTGATTTCTTTCCATGAACCGGTGCTGTCGGAAATCTCAACTTTTACTCCTTCATAAAGCAGGAACAGGTCGGTGCTTCGCTCTGTGGGAGCGCTTTTTACTGTGACCCGCGGACAAAAAACAACTGCATGTTTCCGCTGATTGATTTTCTCCTTTTGCCGTGCGGCAAATGAGAATGAAAAGCCTGATGCAACAATAGCCAAAATGCCAAGCCAGAAGGCAAGACGTTTCAGCCCGGCACTTCTGCCAAATATAAAAAGACCAAGCAGCCCCAAAAACAGGATGAAGCTTGTCAGGCTGATTCCTGCCCACCTGTCGGCGGGATAGAGATTAATAATCCGGGTTCGCCAGCGCATGAAAAACGGCTGGGGAAGTTCGTTGATTTCTGTAACAACAAACTGGTTTGCCATGCGGAGATTAAATTCAATGTCTTCATCCTGTGGGGCAAGAAGCCGGGCGCGCTCAAAATTCAGGATTGCCCGGTTCATGTTGCCCGCTTTGTAGTAGGCATTCCCTAAATTGAGATATAATTTTGCCGATTCGTATCCCGAATCTGAAATTTTCTCATACGCTTCAATAGCTTTGTGATACTCTTCTGTCGTATAAAAGGCGTTTGCTTTTTCCCAAAGTACCTGAATGGAATCCTGAGAAAATCCGTTCAGGAAAAACAGGATTCCGGCTAACAGGAGAAACAGTTTATTTCTGTGATTTGCACTCATTTTCTTATCTCTTGATTTGTTTTTCAAGTCTGCTCATGGTTGTTACCGCTTTTTTGTATAATTCGTGGCGCGCTTCCGAACCGCCGGAAGGCGCAAAGCGTGCAAACTCGCACTGCTCAATAATCTCCACAAACTGCCCGATAAGTTCATCTTCCACGTTTCTCTCCTGCAATCCCTGCAAAGCACTTTCGCGACTGAGATTGGCAACCGGAATTCCCAGTTTATCACTCAGATAGCCCCAGAAAGATTTCAGGATGGATTCGTGGAAAGCTTCGTCGTTGTTTTGTTTCATAAAGCCCGCCGCATCTTTCAGCCGTTTCACCGCAACACGGCTTGCCTTTTTGTTTCGCATGAGCGCCACATTGGCATTTTCGCGTGCTTTTTTCCGGTAAATCAGAACAAGCAGAACGAACAGCAGTGTACTGCCGACATAAATTCCGTAGAAAAATGGAGTTCCGTAGAAAGTGGTACCTTTTTTTCGCAACACCGGATTCCCCTGGCGGATATAGCGAATATCCCTGCCCAACAATTGCAGTTCTTCCCTTCTGGCAGAGCTCATAACGGATGCTGTCTGGTCGCCGGTTCCCTTTTCAACATGCAGTGTATATTCGGGAGTTGAGCGTGTTACATAAGTTCCGACACCGGGGTCGAAAAAAGTGAAAGGGATGGAAGGGATGGTATATTCGCCTTCAAACCGGGGCTGAAACAGGTATTCGATGGTTTTTGTACCGGAAACACCATTATCGCCGGCTCTCACATTTTCGGTTGTGCGCGGGTCATATACTTCAAAATCACTGGGGAGATTCAGTTCCGGAGAGCGAATCAGTCGCAAGTTTCCTGTGCCGTTAATAGTCAGTTTCAGGGTTACGGCATCGTTGGTAGTAACATTTTCACCGCTCAACTCTGAATTGATGTTGAAGTTTCCCACACCGCCATAAAAATTTGCCGGCTGAGACGGCAGGTCTTTCACGTTCACACTCACCGGCTTGCTCGTAATGGAGGAGCGAACGGTTTGCGTTCCGCTGAAAAAATCATCAAAGAAACTCCGGGGTCTGACGCGCTGCTGAACCAGCAGTGTCATACTGAACGGATTCACCGTGATGGCACCATTTTGCTGCGGAAAGAGAACGGTTTTTTTCAGCACTCCAACCTGATAAATCCGGTTGTTGAAAACTTCACGGGTGAAGTTGATTTGTCTCGGAATATCAATATCCTGAGTATAAAATCCTTCAAAAGTCGGCAGGTTCACATCTTCAAATCCCGAAATCGGAATATTTGGGTCGGCATACAGTTTTACCGTTGCAATAATTTGTTCGCCGCGAAAAACATTGGTTTTGTTCAGTTCAACCCGGATGAATAGATTGTCGCCACTCAAATCAGCCGATTGTGTTCCCTGTTTCTGCTCGTCGCCGGGAGCAGGCGACTGCTGTGTTTGCGGCTGGCTTTGTGATTGCGTGGGAACTACCTGAATTTTCAGGGAGTTCGACTCGGTAACTTTGCCGTCGATTTCTATGGTTGCCGGACGAACTTCAAAACTGCCTTCCGCTTTTGCGCGAAGAATGTAGGTGTAGGAAAAAGTTATTTCGGTAGTCGTTTTTCCATTAATTGTCTGAATACTTGTGGACTGCCCTGTGCTGGGACCCATTAAAACATCAAAATTGCCGGTTAGTCCGGGTGGCAGCTGAAGATTTGAGCCGCGCTGGTTGACCGTAAAAGTGAGCCTGAACTGCTGACCCATTTCCACCGCATTGGGAGCAGACATAACAAAGTTCGTTTGCTGTGCCTGAGCCGTATAGATGGCAAGGCATAAGAAAATGGATATTAATATTCGTTTTATCATTATTGAATTACCACTCTTTTTCTGATCTTATTCTTTTTGCTCTGGCAGCCTGTTCCTTTTTCAGCCTGTCCTGAATTTCGCGTTCGTCATTTTGCAGCGCCTGCAAAAGTTGTTCTGCATCTTCACGCGATATTTTGGTTTGCTGTTGCTGCTGATTCTGGTTTTGCTGCTGATCTTGCTGATTCTGCTGGTCTTGATTCTGTTGCTGATCCTGGTTTTGCTGGTCTTGATTTTGATCCTG
>CAYNOQ010000161.1:0-3742 GCA_964398855.1 uncultured Mariniphaga sp.
CAACAATCAGGACATTAATTTTTGAATTTTGAAAATTATTTGAAATTTGGGATTTAAATCCTGTTATTTCATTTCAGGAAAGGTTATTTTTGGGCTATGTTTTTTAAAGATGTAATAGGACAGGATGATATAAAAAGGAAGCTTATCCGTTCGGTGGAGGCGGATCGGATCAGTCACGCCATAATGTTTTCGGGCAGTGAGGGGGTGGGAAAACTTGCGCTTGCCATCGCTTTTGCGCAATATATTTCATGCCATAACCCGGGGGAAGATGATTCCTGCGGCGTTTGCCCGTCATGCATCAAATATGAAAAATTGGTGCATCCCGATTTGCACTTCTCTTTTCCGGTGTTTGCCACCCCACAAAATAACAAACCTAAATCTGATGATTTTGTGTATAAATGGCGGGAAATGGTTTTGAAGTCACCCTATTTCACGCTCAGCCAGTGGCTTGTTCATATCGAAAGCGGAAATGCGCAGGGAATGATTTATGATGAAGAAAGCAAATCCATTTCACAAAAGTTTAATCTCAAGTCTTTCGAGTCCGATTATAAGATATTGATAATGTGGCTTCCTGAAAAAATGAATAAGGAATGTTCCAATAAATTGTTGAAGCTCATTGAGGAGCCGCTTGGAAAGACAGTCCTTATTCTGATTACTGAAAATGAGAATGCTGTGATTCCCACCATTCGCTCGCGCACACAACCGCTGAAAATTCCGCTCATTGACAGGGAGTCGATGCGGAAAGCCATTGAAGCAAACGGGCAGGTTCCCCGGAATCGGATTGAAAATCTGGTGCGGCTGGCTAACGGAAATTATCTTGCAGCGCTTGAATATATTGACCCCGATGAAAATGCAGCTTTTTTCTTTGATAAATTTCAGGAAATGATGCGTTTGGCTTATTCGCGAAAGATTTTTGAACTGACCCGGTGGGCAGATGAAATGGCAGGCATCGGGCGCGACAGGCAAAAGGCATTTTTCAGTTTTTCCCTGCGCATGATTCGTGAATACTTTATGATGAACATGAACCATTCGGACCTTATTTATCTCACACCTGAGGAGAAAGAATGGGGTGAAAATTTTTCGCCGTTCATCAACGAGAGAAATCTGATTCCTCTTTTTAATGAATTTGAATCGGGAATTGCGCATATTGAGAGCAACGGGAATGCGCGAATTATCTTTTTTGACACCGCTTTGCGGGTAGTGAAATTGATCAGGCGCTGAAAGAATTGAACCTTATTTCAGCATCAGTTTATTGTGAATTGCTATTTATCGCTAACTTTGGGCTCTGAATAGTGAAAGAATTAACATAATTTCAAAATGTTTGGCATCACAAAGAAATGCAGCTTATGGATAATCTTGATATAATTGAAAGGGGAGTGTGTTCCTGTGTTTCGTGCAGTTGCGAAAAGTTGCATGTTACCGACTGGATGGACGACATTTCCGGAAATGACAAGATGCTTGATGCTGTGGAAGTCCGGTTCAAAAACACCCGCAAGGATTTTTTCAGAAACGTAAATAAGCTGAAACTTCAGCCCGGCGACATTGTCGCGGTTGAGGCAGCTCCCGGTCACGACATCGGCATTGTTTCGCTCACGGGCGAGCTGGTGCGCCGGCAAATGAAAAAGCACAAGGCAACAACTATCAACGGCGATTTGCGAAAAATTTACCGCATTGCGCGCCCCATGGATATTGAAAAATGGAAAGAGGCAATATCCATGGAGTATGCAACCATGATTGAAGCCCGAAAAATTGCAGCCGATTTGAAACTTGATATGAAAATCGGTGATGTGGAGTATCAGGGCGATCGCAATAAAGCCATCTTTTACTATATCGCCGATGGGCGGGTTGATTTTCGGGAATTAATCAAAATTTTAGCTGACCGTTTTCATATACGGGTGGAGATGAAGCAGATAGGCGCCAGGCAGGAAGCCGGCAGAATTGGTGGAATCGGTCCGTGCGGCAGAGAGCTTTGCTGCGCTTCCTGGTTCACAAATTTTGTGTCAGTTTCAACCAATTCCGCACGCTATCAGGATATTTCGCTCAGTCCGCAGAAACTTGCCGGACAATGCGGTAAACTCAAATGCTGCCTCAATTATGAGTTGGATGCCTATTTAGATGCACAAAAAAGTTTTCCGCCCAACAGCGTTCCGTTAGAAACCAGATTTGGTACCTATCAATTTTTGAAAGCTGATATTTTTAAGGGAATTTACTGGTATTTCAAGGTGGATGATGCTCCTTCGGCATTAGTGCCGGTTTCTGTGGATACCGTAAAAAAAATTCAGAAACTGAATCACAAAGGGCATAAGCCCGAAAAACTGACTCCCGAGGGAGGGGAAGTTTTACCGAAAAGTGAAGACACCTTTTTCTCCATGGCGGGCGAGGAAGATATCAACCGGTTCAATACGGCGCCCGCGAAGAAGCGAAAAAAGAAAAGAAGGAAGCCGGATAATGTTTCGGGGCGGAATCCGAAACAGCAACAGCCAAGAAAAAACCGGAAGCGATGAGAAGATTTATCGTTCAATCCGTACTGACGGCTGTTGTAATTTTCGGTTTTTATTTTTGTGATCCAAACCGGATTTACGACAAATATCAGGAAATCCCCAAATCCGCATGGCACAAAGATTCGCTGCTGGTTTTTCACATTTCGGCGGAAAATGTTCTTCAGGAGCACAATCTGATTATTCAGATTAGAAACGAAATCACCTATAAATACAGCAATTTGTGGCTGTTTTGCGAAATTGCCGATACTCGTGGCATCGTGAAACGCGATACTTTTGAAATTACGCTTGCCGAACCAACCGGGCGTTGGATTGGCAAAGGAATCGGCAGCATAAAATCGTTGCAGACGGTTTACAAACACAATTATCGTTTTCCCGCATCGGGAGAATACACCATTTCCATTCAGCACGGTATGCGCGATGAGCAGCTGAAAGGAATCCATGATGTGGGTTTCAGGGTAGAAAAAGTTTCTAAAAGTGGGTAAAAACAAACTGGCAAAATTTGAGGAGATGAAGGGTTTCCGCAATGTTGTTCAGGCGCCCTTCAATGTTTTGAGGAACAGTGATTTTCATCTGAAAGGAAAGTGGTCTGAATTATTTTTTAAAAACGAAAATCCGATTGTCCTGGAATTGGGTTGCGGGAAAGGAGAATATTCGGTTGAACTTGCGGAAAAAAATCCCCGGAAGAATTATTTAGGCATTGATATTAAAGGTGCACGAATCTGGAAAGGCGCAAAAACGGCGTTGGCAAAGAATCTGCAAAATGTCGGGTTTTTACGCACAAACATTGAAATTGTCAGTCAGTTTTTTGCACCGGGTGAAGTAGATGAAATCTGGCTTACTTTTCCCGATCCGCAAATGAAAAAAACGAGTAAACGGCTCACTTCCACCTTTTTCTTAAAAAGGTATAAGCAGTTTTTGAAAAAAGAGGGGATTATTCACCTAAAAACAGACAGTAATTTTCAATATTCATACACCAGCACGCTGGTTCATCTGAACAACTTTGAGATTATTGCAGAAACTGATAATCTGTACGAGTCTGCTATTTTAGATGATACCCTGCGTATTAAAACTTTTTATGAAAAGCAGTGGCTAAGTCGCGGGATAACTATTAAATACCTGGCTTTTCGCCTGAATGATGCTGACTGGCAGGAACCGGAATATGATTTTGAAAAAGACGAATACCGCAGTTTCGGGCGCAGCGCGAGAGAGTGAGAGAGTTGTATCGAAGTAGGAAGCAGACT
>CAYNOQ010000162.1:0-1990 GCA_964398855.1 uncultured Mariniphaga sp.
CCGTCCAAATCAGTGATGGTACCCGATGTAGTTCCTTTAATAACTATGGTTACGCCGGGGAGCGGTGCACCGACCTGGTCGGTAACTGTTCCCGAAACTGTGCGTTGTTGCTGTACTGTGGTGGCAATGTCATCTGGCGCCAACACGATTTTGCGGTCAATGATGGAGTACTCCACATTGGTTTCTGCAAATAATTTATCTAAAATTTCATTAACCAGCTGATTTTCCGCTTTTATCGATACTTTCCGTTGAACATCAACGAGTTTCTCATTGTAGAGGAAGAAGAATTCACTCTGGTTTTCGATAACATCTAACACTTTTTCAAGCGCAGTGTTTTTGTAGTTTAACGACAGCCGGGTTCGTTGTGCATAGGCGTCTAATGCCTGCGCCTGTAGAAATCCTGCTAACAGAAGAAAAATAATTATCCTCATAATCTGAAAAGTTTTCTTCAAAGGGTGGAAATTCCATCCCTTGATAATTTTACTTTTATTCATAAATTTGTCATGTTTAAAATTAATAAATAATACTTTGTTAAAAAAACATTCGGAAGGAAATCGTTGGCGCGGTTTCCTTCTTTTTTGGAAAAGAGATTGATTTTTTAATTTATCATAGGCAATTTATTTTTGGTTGGTTGATTTTTTATAAAATGTAACTTTTTCCTTTTGCCAGGTTCCATCGGGCAAAAGCTTTCGCGGAGTAAGTCTGTACCCCATGGGCGATGTTCTGCTGAGAAGGCGTAATACTTCGTGTAAAGTGTCATCTTCAAAAGTTGCTCGGAATGAATAATCATCCATTGCTGTGCCTTCCACAACAACTTCAATATTAAACCAGCGTTCGAGACGCCGGGCAACATCATCCATCTTGTCGCCTCTGAAAATCAGCTTGCCCTCTGTCCATCCCTTGTACTTGCCTGGATCAACAGTTTTCACATGAATTCCTTTATCCGTATAAACCATTCTTTCCGATGGAGCAATCTCTATGGGCTGTGCATTGGGCTTAGCCAAAAATTCCACACTTCCTTCAGCTAAGACAACTTCCACAAACTTTTCTTCAGGGTACGCCCTCAGATTGAAGTTGGTGCCTAACACCCTGACAGATGAAACGCCGGCATTAACTTCAAACGGACTTTGTTCGTTGTGCATAACGTCAAACCATGCTTCGCCCTGCAGTTCAATTTTACGGTTGCCTGTAAAAGGTGTGGCATAGGTGAGTGTTGAACCGCTGTTCAAAAAGCCGGTGGAGCCGTCAGGCAGATTAAAGGAAACTCTGGATCCCATTGGCGCATGGATTGATGAATAGACAGTTTGCTCAGTTAATTCCACGGATGCCGGACGGGGATTTAAATAGACCCAAATGCCTGCAAACAGTATGAGCAGCAGCAGAATTGCTGCAACCCTGGAATAGATATTAACAATTTGTTTCAGTACCGATTGTTTTCCTGTGGCTTCTTTCAGCCGGATAAGATGGTGGATTTTGTGGAGAAGGTGATCAATATCATCAGTTGCATCAGGTTTTAAAGAATCCCAGTCGTTTTTCAGGAATTTCTTTAAGTTGATGTCTGACTCTCCCTTTGCAAATATATTTTCAATTTGGATAATATTTTCTTCGGAAGCTTTTCCGTCGAGATAGGACTTTATTTTATCTGTTTCTGATTGATTCATAAACTTATTTAAAAAATGAGAGTTTTTCACTCTTTATTGTAATACGTTTCAAACTGGAAAATCTCACATTAGAATCGAAGATTTTTTTCATTTTCATTTTTTTGAGTCTCATAAAGCACATTAATTCAAATAAACTTTCTCTGTGTCCTCAGTGGTGAATTTCTTTTAATTTTTTGCCACGAAAACACTAAGACCTGCCTATTGGACAGGCAGGCACAAAGTTTCACTAAGTTTCCTGAGAAGTCTTGATTTCTGATACTGAATGTCTTGTGTGTATATCAGACTATCCATAGGGTTATAAAGAGCACTATTGCCAGATCATCGGATGT
>CAYNOQ010000162.1:2090-3546 GCA_964398855.1 uncultured Mariniphaga sp.
TATATCAGACTATCCATAGGGTTATAAAGAGCACTATTGCCAGATCATCGGATGTGAACCTGCTTTTCAGAAATTTTATCGCTGCCGACATATAATTGTCAACCGTGCGGGGAGAAAGTTTGAGCTCTTCTGCAATTTCCTTAGAAGAAAGTCCCTGATTTTTCCTTCTCAGTAAAACTCTTTTCTGGTTTTCGGGAAGCTGTTCAATCAGACGATCAACCTCTTCAAGTACCGATTTATAATCAACGCTTTCTTCTGTTTTTGAAACGGATTCGGTCAGCTTTTGCGTAAATTCTTCCTGAAACTCCCTTTTTGTTGTGCGTTTTCGGAAAATGCTGCAAATATCATTGTACGCAATAGTAAAAAGATAGGATTTGAAGGAGGAATCTTTATTCAGTTTTTTGCGGTTTTCCCAAATTTTCATAAAAACATCCTGAACCAGCCCTTCTGCATCTTCTTTTGAGCGAAGGTATTTAAATCCAAAAGCATACAGTCTTTTGGCATAATTGCCAAAAAGCTGATCAAATGCACGAACGTCGCCACGTTGCAGACTTTCGACCAGTGCTTTGTCATTTTTAGAAGATGTACCTGTATCCATTATACTGCGAATTTAGTAATTGTAGGTTTATTGGCAAGCATAAAAGAATGATATTCTTTAAAGGGTTTTGAGTTTGTCCGCCAAAATATTTACCATGATTTTTAAGCGTTATTTCATTTTATTTCGGTATTGAAAATGAAGACAAGCTCGTTTAAATTCATTCAAAGAGTGTCTTCAGAAAAATATTTTGTGTTGAAATATTGTATTTTACTTCTTGAAATATCTTACATACTCTTCTAATTTTCCGGCAAGAAAGTACGGTAAATTTAATAATTGATAGGTTTTCCCGGCAATTGTTTTATGTTTTTCCAGTGAGATCATTCCGGCATAAAAACGAACTGCAAAATCCGTCCCGGATGTGTCAATATATTGTTGCAAGGATCGCATTTTTCCGCTTGCACCTGATTTTACCTCTACAGGAATCATTTCACTATCTGCTGAAAACAGGAAATCAATTTCTGCGCTTGACTGTTTTTTATCGCGAACCCAAAACCGAAGTTTATTCATCACATTGAATTTTGATGCAAGGAACTCTTGTCCTACGATGTGTTCAGTTATTCTCCCCTGATATACTGCGTTTAAGTCCTTTGTGCCGAATAATTCGGACTGCAAGCCTGCAAAGAAGTTCAGCATACCGGTGTCGAGCACCTGAAGTCGGGGAGATTTTTTAATGTCCGGCATAAAGGGCGCTTCGCTCTGTATTGTAGGATAAACCAAATGGAGCAACATCACTTTTTCCAGACTGCGCAAAACTTCTCCCATCTCTTTTGATCCATAGTTTGATGCACCAAAACCGGCAAACTTTATCCTTGATCCCGCTTCATAAAATGCCGATTTAACGGCATGTCGGATAATCTG
>CAYNOQ010000163.1:0-3525 GCA_964398855.1 uncultured Mariniphaga sp.
TTTCCGAAAAAGGCGATGATGAGGCCATGTTTATCGACCATGATTTTCTGCGGGCACTGGAATACGGAATGCCGCCAACTTCGGGAATGGGAATGGGAATTGACCGGCTGGCGATGCTGATGACCAACAGCCCCTCCATTCAGGATGTACTCTTTTTCCCGCAAATGAAGCCCGAAAAGAAAAAACCGGAGCTGACGGAAGATGAAAAAACAGTGCTTGAACTGTTAAAATCCGATTCGCCGGCAGAGTTGAACCAGTTGAAGGCACAAACCGGTTTCAGCAATAAAAAATGGGATAAAGCGATAAAAAATCTTGTCAAAAACAGTTTGGTAAAAGTGGAAAAAACCGAAAACGGATTGACCGTTGAATTCACAGGTTAGCTTTTCACTCAAAAAAGAGATAAAACTTTTTATTTATGGCTGTGTATGTTAATTCAGAAATATTGCATAGAATTGCATTGTTAATTTAAGTAAAACACCAGTTTTGTTTGATTTATGAGCAGATTGATAACAGGAGCAATCGTTTTTATTATGACTGTAAGCAGTCTTTCTGCACAATACATAAATACCGATTCGCTGATAATGCTTCCCGGCTACCGGGATCCGCTGACGCTGCATGAATACAATTCCAATATTGAGAGCGAAATGCTGGAAGAGTTCACAAAAGAAAATTTCCGGACGGCTGAAAGAATCAGTTTGCTTGGCTTTATGCTCAGTCAGTTTGAAATTCCTTCTGACGGAAAGGTTATCAGTCGTTTTGGAATTCGTTCGCGCAGAATGCACACCGGAACCGATATTAAAATGAACAAGGGCGATACGATTTATGCCGCATTTTACGGAACAGTAACCCGTTCAAAATATTATTACGGATATGGAAATATGGTGGCGCTTGATCACGGGAACAATATTGAAACCAGCTATTCTCACCTCTCTGCCTTTTTGGTTGAACTTGGTGAAAATGTAGAAAAAGGGCAGCCGGTTGGTCTGGCAGGCAGTACGGGACGCGCCACAACAAGCCATCTCCATTTTGAGATTCGGGAAGAAAACAAGCCCTATGACCCGGAATTGGTTTATGATTTTGCAAACGGCAAAGTCCGGGAAGAGATCAGAAACATAACTCATCTGGCACAGCTCCTGCCGGAATCATCGCCGGTTCATGTTGCAAATAACTCGTCAGCACAAGTTATTCCGAACTCATATATAGTCAAAAACGGCGACTCTTTATGGAAAATTTCACGAAATTTCCGAACTTCTGTAAACACACTTTGTATGTTGAATAATCTGAGTGAAAATTCGGTTTTGCGTGTAGGCATGGTGCTGAAATTGCAATGAGAAATCAGACATAAGGTTGTTAGATTTGAGATATGAGATTTGAGATATGAGACTGTAAGACACAAGATAAAGTGATCTTCACTAAATAGAATTTGGCGTTTTGTGAATTTCAATATCTTAGGAACTTTGTGGCATTTCTTTATTTTTCTTTACACTTTTTCATCGAAATGATATAAGTAATTGATTCTCTATCAGTATTTTGTTAGTATTAGTTTAATTTTATTTCTCCGTAACGACTTCTTATATAAATTTTTCCACCCGGATTATTGCCCACTTTTCCTTGCGCCCGTTGGGTTTGCTTTTCGATTAACTTTTCACCCCGGAATTTTTTCTCAGGGAAAGATATTCCGCAATATTCACATCCGGCATCAAGCGAATAATTGTTCTCTCCAAGCCCAAGCGATATCTGCCCATAGCTGTTATTAATGGAAACCGACTTGAAATCATCTGCAACTTTATCCACTCTAACCCCGCCATAGCCGGTATCAATGTTTAATTCAGATAAAAGCTCATTGATCCGCAGGTGAGTATATTTGTTATTGACAACAGCACTATTTATTTTTTCGACACTGAATTTATCATATTTTGATTCGATGGAAAGCGCATTTGCGTCAACAATATTTATTGTGGAATACTTTGAAGTCATGTCCAAATCATTCATTTGTGTTACAGAAACTGTAGAATACCTGGAATTAATCTGAAGATTTTTGGCAACTTCCACGTTGCTTCTTCCGTAGGCAATATCCAGAGTTACAGAAGCTCCGGAAATTGTATTTAGTGTATTTGCTAAAAAATTACCATACTGAATATCAAATTTTCCCGAAGCATTTAGCTCATTGATAAACGTATTCCCGTATTTGTTCGTGATGTTGAGATTTTTGTCGGGTGGAACATTTATTTCATAGTTGATGCTGAAACGCTGCCCGCTTTTAAAATTCGGCTTTATTTCCGTTTTTGCAAATACGGTTTTGCCTGTTTTACTGAAATGAACCTCTATCCTTTCCAGTAAATCATCAGCACGCTTTTCATTGGTTGCTTCCACAGTGATAACCACATCAATAGTTATTCGGTTGCCGCCTTTGCTGATCACCTTCACTTCACCGTAACGGTTGTTTATGTCAAGGGTCTGAACATCGTTGAAACCCCATGATTCATGATATTTCTTGGATTTTTCAATGCTGAATCCCGTGAAACTTGTTGTAATTATCAACAGAAAGACAGCGTTTGCAATTAAATTAAATCTCTTTTTCATGGCTAATATTATTTTTCTGAATAGTTTCTTCCAATTTTCTGATAATCATCTGAATTAAATTTAGTTTGGTTTGATAATACTCAAGCATGGCATGAATGACCCGTTCATCATTCGGACTGACTGCCAGATCTTTTTTCAGCTGCTCAAAAGTCTTTTCAAGCTCCTGCATTTCATTTTCCATAAGATGCTGTTCTTCCGAAGGAATTAATCCCTTTTGCATCATTTTATCCCAATCTTTCAACCCGGCATTTATCGTGTTGATAAAATAGAACTCAACTTCCTGACACTCGGGAGAAATTGACCCGAAAGTCAGTGTGCTTCCACTATTTTCTATCTCTTTAACAGTAAAAAAATTGATAGACTGGCTCACAATAAAAAATCCCAAAACAGCAGCAGCAGCAGTTTTCCAGATTAAACTGAATGTAGTTTTTTTCTTTTCGGCATGTAATTTTTTCAGTTTCGCGTCAAATCTTTGAAAGTGTCCGTCAAAAGGCTCATTATCATTCAACGCTTCCAGATTTTTTTCTATCAGTTTTTCGATATAATCTCTTTTTTCCATAGTGCATTTCGTTAATCATACATTCTAATTTCCTCTTTTTTCAGTATTTCCCGCAATTTTTGCTTTGCCCGTGAAAGTTGTGTTCGCGATGCGGTATAGCTGATTTTCAATATAGTGCTGATTTCTTCGTGGTCGTATCCTTCAAAAAGGAAAAGTGTTAGCACGGTGCGGTAATTGTCAGAGAGACTGCGTATCGCCTGTTTAATCCGCTCCGTATCTACCTTTTCGCTTTGTTCTTGTTCTTCAAGTAATACCATTTCGTTTTCACTGATTTCTTCAAACTGTACTTTTCTCTTTTTCAAACAATCCAGAGAATGGTTGATAACTATCTTTTTCAGCCAAGCGCCAAAGCTCACTTCCCCTTTATAGCTATTAATTTTTCG
>CAYNOQ010000164.1:0-3516 GCA_964398855.1 uncultured Mariniphaga sp.
TTTAATGCAAAAATCGACCAATACAACTCAATAAAGGGAAATTATTGATTGTAATATTTAGGCGTATTTTTCATAAAAATTCTGATTTCGTAACATTTGTTGCTTAACTTTAGCCCGCAAAGTGTAATTTTGCAACGAAAATCAATTTTAACCAACTGCCGTTTCCGTAGTATTCTTTTTCGGAATTTAACAATCCGTAAAAATCTCAGAATAATCTGGAAGATAAAATCTATATGAACAAAAGGTTATTAGTTTAGCATAAAATTAAATAAATATGGCTAAGTTGAGAGGCGCTGTTGTTGTTGACATGGAAGGATGCAAGGGGTGCGGGCTGTGCGTTGAGGCTTGTCCCGATGACGTTCTTGCACTGCACAAGGATGTGAACAGCCGGGGATACCACTACTCCTACATGGAAAATCCCGATGCGTGCGTCGGGTGTGCAAACTGCGGCGTAGTTTGCCCGGACACCTGCATTACCATTTACAGAGTCAGAATCCGATAATTTCGTCAGAAGGAAAAAGTTATTAATCAGCAAGTCAGAATAAAAAAGATATAGGAAGAATGGGAGAACTCAGGTTAATGAAAGGGAATGAAGTATTGGCTGAAGCAGCGATCCGCTGCGGATGCGACGGATATTTCGGTTATCCCATTACGCCCCAGTCGGAGGTGATGGAAACGCTCATGGAGCGCCAACCCTGGAATGAAACCGGCATGGTGGTTTTGCAGGCAGAGAGTGAAGTGGCAGCAATCAACATGGTTTACGGCGCTGCCGGCACCGGAAAAAAAGTGATGATTTCTTCATCAAGTCCGGGAATCAGCCTGATGACGGAGGGCATTTCATACATTGCAGGCGCCGAACTGCCCTGCCTGATAGTGAACGTGCAGCGCGCCGGTCCCGGATTGGGAACAATTCAGCCGTCTCAGGCTGACTATTTTCAGGCGGTGAAAGGCGGAGGGCACGGCGATTACAAGCTCATAACATTGGCTCCGGCTTCCGTTCAGGAGATGCATGATTTTGTGGATTTAGGCTTTGAACTGGCTTTTAAATACCGGAATCCGGCAATGATTCTCTCCGATGGCGCTGTCGGGCAGATGATGGAAAAAGTAGTGTTGGCAGATTACAAAAAGCGCTGGACTGACGAGGAAGTAACTGAACTTCACGGCAGCTGGGCATCTCTCGGCAAGCCGCAGACAAGAGCGCGCAACGTGGTTACTTCATTGGAACTGGAAGCGGTGAGAATGGAGCAGAAAAATCTCCGGTTTCAGGAAAAATACCGACAAATTGAAGCTGCCGAGCAGCGGTTTGAAGCCGTTCTTTGTGATGATGCAGATTACATTTTTGTAGCTTTTGGAACTTCTGCCCGCGTTTGTCAGAAAGCGGTGGAGATAGTCCGCAAAAAGGGAATAAAAGCAGGTTTGCTGCGTCCCATCACGCTTTACCCGTTTCCTTCAACCATAATCCGTGAGCTTGCACCGCAAGTGAAGGGATTTCTGTCGGTGGAGATGAATGCCGGACAGATGCTTGAAGACATTAAACTGGCGATTTACGATGCCGGAATTTATCGTCCCGTGAAATTCCACGGAAGGATGGGCGGTGTTATCCCGTCGCCGGGAGAAGTTGCAGAATCACTGATACAACAATTTATGCTTGAGGAATAATCATGGATATTAAAGAGATTATCAAACCGGAAAACCTGGTTTACGACAAGTCAAAAGTTCAAATTGACGCCATCATGCACTACTGCCCCGGGTGCACCCACGGTGTGGTGAACAAGCTCCTTTCGGAGTTGATTGAGGAGATGGGCTTGCAGGAAAAAGCAATCGGAGTTGCTCCGGTTGGCTGTTCGGTATTCATTTACAATTATATAGATATTGACTGGCAGCAGGCAGCACACGGGCGCGCACCGGCAGTTGCCACAGGCATCGTGCGGCTGAATCCGGATAAATTTGTTTTTGCCTATCAGGGAGACGGCGACTTAGCATCCATTGGCGCAGGTGAAATCATTCATGCCTGCAACCGCGGCGAGAATTTTTTAGTGATATTTATCAACAACGGCATTTACGGAATGACCGGCGGACAGATGGCTCCCACAACCATCGAAAATATGGTTACTTCCACAACGCCCTTGGGGCGAAACAGCGAGCTGAGCGGTTATCCGATGAAAATGACCGATTTGGTTGCGCAGCTTCCCGGAACTTCTTATGTAACACGCCAGGCGGCACACACCGCAGCAGCGGTAAGAAGGTGCAAACGGGCGCTGAAAAAGGGAATTCAGAATGTGCTGGATAAAAAGGGAACATCCTTCGTTGAAGTGGTTTCCACGTGCAACTCCGGCTGGAAAATGACACCCGTACAGGCAAACAAATGGATGGAGGAGAATATGCTTCCCTATTATCCTGTCGGCGATCTGAAAGACAGCGTTAAGGGCGAAACCCCGACAAACAACTGAACAGCAAAGTTATGACAGAAGAGATGATTATAGCCGGTTTCGGCGGACAAGGCGTACTTTCCATGGGAAAGATTTTTGCCTACTCCGGAATTATGGAAGATAAGGAAGTTACCTGGTTTCCGTCTTACGGTCCGGAAATGCGGGGAGGCACCGCAAATGTTACGGTAATTCTGAGCGATGACCGCATCAGCTCGCCGGTTTTGCATGAATATGACAGCGCCATTATTCTGAATCAGCAAAGCATGGATAAGTTTGAAAAAGCGGTAAAGCCGGGCGGCATATTACTGTATGACCCCAATGGCATCAGGAAACCGCCAACGCGAAAAGATATTAATATCTATAAAGTAGAAGGAACAAAAACTGCCGTTGAAATGGGTAATCCCGTGATTTTTAACATGATTGTGATGGGCAGTTTTCTAAAGGTAAATCCTGTTCTGAAAATTGAAAATGTGGAAAAAGGGTTACGGGAATCGCTGCCCGAACGTTACCACAGGCTCATTCCGCTCAATCTGGAAGCATTGAAAACGGGAGGCGAGATTGTTGAAACCGTGCAAACAGTATAGATAAAAAAGAGGAAAATGAAATTTTTTCGGAGAAATTTATGAGTTTCTCAGTCTGAATTCAGTTATGCCTCACCAAACTCTTCCATTGCCTTATAGGCTTTTTCGCTGTAAACAACCGAAGGTCCGCCACCCATGACAAGCGCAACACCAATAGTTTCAAAAATTTCTTCACGGGTTGCGCCAAGCGACATGGCTGCTTTCACATGACAAGCGATGCACCCTTCGCAACGGATAGTAATTGCAATTCCCAAAGCAATCAACTCCTTCATTATGGAACTCAGCGCCTTGTCTTTTCCTGCGGCATCATGTAAGGCAAGAAATCCCATAGCCACTTCCGGGGTTTCTTTTGAATGAGTGGCTAAAAAGTCATAAATACATTGCGCCTTTTGATTATATGTATCCATGATTTCAAATTTTAAAAAATGTATGTCCGCGACTTTACCCCTTGTAAATTCTATACTCGTAGATTCCCAACCTACGGTTGAGAATGACGGTTCATTAAG
>CAYNOQ010000165.1:0-3443 GCA_964398855.1 uncultured Mariniphaga sp.
TTAAATCGGACGAAATTTCCCGTAATTTGATTGATTTTTTTATTTTTGCATGGATAAAAAAAATAAAAGTTCATGGCTACAACGGCAGATTTTAGAAATGGCATGTGCATCATGTTCAGAGACGACATTTACACGATCGTCCAATTCCTTCATGTAAAACCCGGAAAGGGACCGGCTTTCGTTCGCACGAAACTGAAAAATGTCAAAACCGGCAGGGTAATAGAAAACACTTTCACTGCTGGTGTTAAGGTGGATGAAGTCCGCGTGGAAAGAAGGGAATATCAGTATTTATATAAGGACGATGTCGGGTTCAATTTTATGAATACCGAAACATTTGAACAGATTCCTATCTCCGAAACGATGATTGAGAATAATGACCTGATGAAAGAAGGGCAGCTCGTGGAGATTCAGTTTCACTCTGAAACAGAAACCCCGCTAACTGCTGAAATGCCGGCATTTGTTGAGCTTGAAGTTACTTTTACCATTGAAGGTGAGAAAGGAAACACAGCCAGCTCAACCGCATTGAAACCGGCAACTCTGGAAACCGGCGCAGAAATTATGGTTCCCATGTTCATCAATCAGGGCGAAGTGATTAAAGTGGATACGCGCGACCGTTCCTACAGCGAGCGGGTCAGACAATAACAAATTAAAAAGAACGAAAAAAATCCGGTGCGCTTTTATGCTGCCGGATTTTTTTATGCCTGCACAACAACGCTGTCCGACAATAGCTGTTAATTTTGTAATTTTGAGAAAAATTAATCCCGGCAGATTTCATTGGAAATAAAAACAGCAAATGTTCATTCATAACCGACCAGAGAAATTGGAAACATATCTGAAAATTATGCAAAACAACCAGAAGAAAGCTTCACTAAAATACAGTATCGTCATTCCTGCGCACAACGAAGAGAAGTATATTGCAGACACTTTAAACTCCATTTCGGAGCAGACGGTTTTGCCGTTGCAGGTCATTGTGGTTGATGACAACTCAACGGACAGGACTGCACAAATTGCAGAAGAATTTGCCGAAAAGCACACTTTCATTCATTTGATTCACTCGGGAAGCCAATCGACTTCACATGAACCGGGAGAAAAAATAATTCACGCATTTTACAAAGGTTTTGAGCATTTACTCCAGGAATGGGATATCATTTCAAAGCTTGATGCAGATGTTATTCTTCCGAAAAATTATTTTGAAGTTATCCTTTCTGAATTTCAGAAAAATCCCAAAACAGGAATAGCAGGCGGCATTATCAATGTTCAGAAAAACGGGGAATGGACACTGGAATTTTCATACAAGAAGCATGTGCGCGGAGCAATAAAGTCATATTCCCGGGAATGTTTTGAGAAAATTGGCGGATTAAGAAGGTCAATCGGCTGGGATTCAGTGGATGAGCTTTTGGCTGTTTACTATGGTTTTGAGCTTCAGGTTATACCCGAGCTGCATGTAAAACTTCAAAAACCGACAGCAAAAGATTATAAAGAACTGCATGGCGAAAGAACCGGAAAAGCCTATTATCGCATGAGATACGGGCTGTTCATCAGTTTTGTTTCCGCGCTGAAAGCAAGCCATATCAATAAAAATTACAGGTTACTTTTCTCCATTGCGCGCGGTTATTGCAATGCCATTCTCCGCGGGGATTCCCGGATTGTAACCAAAGACGAAGGCCGTTTCATTAGAAAATACAGGAGACAGGGCTTTCTCGCCGCACTCTCATTAAAAAAGCACAGCTAAAAAATCCTGCTTTCAAATTCAGTGGTACAAATAGCAAATTTGTTCCTTGCCCAACACAACCAAAATTTGTTACTCTCCGTGCACAGATCATATTTTGCAATTAAAAAAGTTCTCTGCCAATTTTACTTTCTTGAGAAGATAAATTTATATTTTTACGGAAATATATTTGATTTTATAAAAACTGTAGAAACCATGAAAGAAAAAAGAAGAGATTTTATTAAAAAAAGTGTTGTCGGGGCGGCAGGTTTAGCTATCGGGGGAATAGGATTTTCTCCAAAGTCGTATGCATCAATCATTGGTGCCAATGACCGGATTAATGCGGCGGTACTGGGGATTCACGGGCGCGGTAAATCCCATATTTCCAGTTTTATGGCACAAAAGGATGTGCAGGTGACCACACTGTGCGATCCGGATAAAAATCTTTGGAAAAATGCAGGTGATGCTTTTCAGAAGAAGTACAACAAAACCGTTCAGTTTGAGCAGGATCTGCGTCGTGTTTTTGATAATAAGGAGATTGACGTAGTGAGCATCGCCTCTCCCAACCACTGGCATGCACTATCTGTTATCTGGGCTTGTCAGGCAGGGAAAGACTCTTATGTGGAGAAGCCCGGAACCCATAATATCTGGGAAGGACGGAAAATGGTGGAAGCTGCTGAGAAATACAACAGTATCGTTCAGCACGGGGTTCAGCTAAGAAGCTCGCCATCAGTAAATAAAGCTATTCAGTTGCTGCG
The DNA here is from genome assembly GCA_964398855.1 of uncultured Mariniphaga sp. GTDB lineage: Bacteria > Bacteroidota > Bacteroidia > Bacteroidales > Prolixibacteraceae > Mariniphaga. The sequence goes on from CAYNOQ010000165.1 coordinate 2,467, forward strand.
CGAAGGCTATATCGGCCGGGTTTACATGGCACGCGGACTTGTTTTCCGCTGGCGACCAAGCATTGGTGACAAGGGAATGTCGGCTGTACCTGACGGGTTAGATTATGACCTTTGGACGGGACCGGCTCAGATGCGTCCGTTCTCACGGAATATCGTACACTACGACTGGCACTGGCACTGGGATTACGGCAATGGCGATGTGGGGAATCAGGGTATTCACGAGACCGATTTATGTATGTGGGGTCTGGATGTGGGACTGCCTACGCAGATTACTTCCATGGGCGGCAAATTCCTTTGGGATGATGCCAAGGAGACACCGGAAGTGCTCACTTCTGTCTATAACTATCCCGATGAGGGAAAAATCATTCAGTTTGAAGTGAGACCCTGGTGCACAAACACCGAGGAGGGCGTTACCGTAGGAAATATTTTCTATGGCGAAAAAGGTGTTTTGGTAGTGGATGGCTACGATAAGTTCAAAACCTATATGGGGCAGAAAAGGGAGCCTGGAATTTCCGGCGAAGACGGTGGAGAATCCGGGTCAGAAATAGATCGTGGACTCGGAGGCACAGACGGTCATTTTGCCAACTTTATTGAAGCGGTGAGAAAGCGCGACAAGTCAATTCTCAATGGTCCGGTGGAGACAGCACACCTTTCATCCGGGTTGGCACATCTGGGGAATATTGCCTATCGGACGGGGCGTGTTCTGCAATTTGACCCGAAAGCTGAAAGATTTGTAAATGACCCTGAGGCAGACCGCTATCTGACAAGAGATTACAGAAAAGGATTTGAAGTTCCTGAAAATGTGTGATGCAGGGGGCTTTAATCTGATGAAAATCCGGTTTTAGCAACACTTCAATCAGTTTCTTTTGTGTCTGGTTGTGCCTGCCTGTCGGAGGCAGATCTTTCTTTGAACCACAATAGACACAGTAGGGCACATAAGTTTTTATAAAATTGAACCCCATACGGGGTTTCGGGTA
>CAYNOQ010000166.1:0-3334 GCA_964398855.1 uncultured Mariniphaga sp.
TTTTATTGATGCATCACAGAAATAACACATTGTCTCTACTTGGTTAGCAATGCCAAAAATTAAAATGACATTTCAATTTAAAATTCAAATTAAGGGAATTACCAAACCGCCGGTCTGGCGAAGGATTCAAGTGGATGCCAATACCAGCTTCAAAGAGTTTCATGCCATCATTCAAGTGGCTTTCGGCTGGACGTTCAGCCATCTGTACCTTTTCTCAGAAAAAGGCTACACCAGTCAATTTCAGATTCAGGATGCAGAGTTTACTGACGAATGGTCTAATGAAAATGCTGATGCCGAAAAAGTTAAACTGAAAGACATTTTCAAAAAGGAAAAACAGACCTACACCTACATCTATGATTTTGGCGATGACTGGATACACACAATCACTTTGGAGAAAATCAGCAACGAAAAGCTATTATTTCCAATTTGCTTAGCCGGAAAAGGACAGTGCCCACCCGAAGATTGCGGAGGAGTTTGGGGTTACGAAGATCTTAAATCACTTATGAATAATCCTACCGAGCCTGAATATGAAGAATACAGAGAATGGTTAAGTTTGGAAAAAGGAGAGAAATGGGATGCCACTGCTTTTGATTTGGACGAAGTGAATGGGATTTTCCAGGATTGGGAAGGGGAAATTTAATTTTTTAAAAGCACACAAACAGAATTTAGAAAGACAAAAACAGAGTTATGGAAAATTTAGAAAAACCAACAATGAGCAACACCAAAAAAGAGATTTTAGAAGCTTATGATGAATTGATGAAACGGAAATTGGAAACCGAAACCAAACATCCCAAGGAAGAAAAGGCAGAAAAACAGAAAGCGGATACGATAAGAGCAGCCTCCGAACTTTCAGCCGAAGGAATTGTGAAAGGACTGGCAACCATTAAATTGGATATTGCTGCAGCTATTGACAAAATTGAGGAGAGTTTGCTCAAAGAGTTTCAAAAACTGAATAAATTGCAGGAAGCGATACAATTGGAAACCGATAACCTGGAAGATTTATACGGAATTCGCACCAATGCCGACTCGCTGGCTGTTTTGATTGCAGCAAATAGAGAAAAGAAAACCGAGTTTGAAACGGAGATGAAGCAGAAAAAGGATGATTTTGAGTCAAACCAGCAAGTGCAAAAACAGGAATGGACAAAGGAGCAAAAGGAGCGAAATGAAAGATGGAAAGAAGAGGATGAACTTCGTAAGAAAACATTGAAACGTGAAGAAGAGGAGTACAAATACAACCTTTCAACCACCAGAAAAAAAGAAGAGGATACTTATTTAAGCAAAAAAGAGACACAGGAACGCGAACTTGCCGAAAAACGTCTGACGGCTGAAAAAGAATTGTCAGAACGGGAGAAAGTCATTGTCGAAAAAGAGAGTGAGCTGGAAAATTTGGTAAAACAGGTTTCTGAATTCCCGAAAGTATTGGAAAAAGAAGTTGCACAAGCGCAAAAGGCTGTTGAAGAACAGCTAACAACCAAACATAAATACGAACGCGATATTTTTGAGCGCGAAACACAAGGCGAAAATCGCTTGTTGCAGCAAACCATAACTTCACTGGAAGCAAAAATCAAAGAGCAGGAAGCGTTAATTGCCGCTCTCAATGTAAAAACCGATACAGCAGGACAGCAAGTGCAAACCATCGCATTAAAAGCATTGGAAAGCGCTTCGGCATTGAGACAGCGTGAAAAATCAAAAGAACGCGAAACAGAAGACAATTGATTATGGAGAAGCCGAGTTTAAAAGAAATAATCGCTAAAACGGATTCGGAAATTCTGAAAAAATGGATTTTGGATTATGCCGATAAAAACCCGCAGTTTGCCCTGTTAATCGAGGAGAAATTTAATCCGGTCAATTTGAAGGGAAGTGACGTAAAAAACTACCCTTTATTGATTCGGGCAGCTTTTTTGAACAATCCCTATCAATCGGGAAACCACTACTATGACTGGGCTGATGATGGTTTTGATGCTTATGAGGTAAGGGATGATTTAGAAGAAATTTTATCTGATGCTGATTATTTTCTTGAACACGGGAACAGACAAATTGCTGTTCAGATTTGCAAGGAAATGATTGAAATTATTCCAGAAGAGTGGGAGGAGCAATTTGACCATGAAGGCGATGTGCAGGTGATGTATGATGAAGCCATTGACAAATTGGAAATGATGCTGAAAGAACAACTTTTATCCGAAAATGAGAAAGAGGACTTGTTCAAATGGTACGAAAAGGAGAGCAAGAATACAGAAAAACATAAATATGTCGGGCTAAACACAAGTTTTGATGAGATGCAATTTTACTTTTTAAGTTCAGAGGAGATGATTTCTCAAAACTTAAAGCTGCTGGACAAAAAAATTCAGAGTAGCTCTGACAATTATTACACAGAAAAATATGTTATCGACAAAATCGAAATTTTGCGCGACATTGGTCGAGCAGAAGAAATGCAGGAAACAATCGATAAACACCTAAGAATTAGAGGAGTTAGAAAAATAAAACTTGGGCTTTTATTAGAAAATGGCGAATATGTTGAGGCTATAAAGTTGATTGAAGATGGAATTCTCGTAGCCGAAGAGGAAAATCATCAGGGTACAATTGCCGATTGGAAAGATGAATTGCTGAATATATATCAAATTCAAAACGACTGGGATAAAATTTTAAAATTGGCAGAAGACCTTTTTTACAATGGCAGAGAACATGATAAATACTACAAAATACTGAAGCAATACATTCCGGAAAAGAACTGGCAGGCAACAGTAAATAAAATGATTCAAAAATTGACTATCGGACGAGGTCTTTGGGGATTTAACCGTTTTCGGGCAAAAATATTAATAGAACACGAGAGATGGGAAGAACTTCTGAAGCAATGCCAGATTGGCGGAGTTCAATATGTTGAGGAATTTGAGAAATATTTCAGACCCCGGTTTGATGTTCAGCTTTACAAAACTTATCTGAACTACATTGAAGAACAAGCCACTATCACCAATCAGGAAGCTTATGAAAATGTAGGAAGGATGCTGCAACGGTTAAAATCTTTTACCGGCGGAAAAGAGAAAGTTCAGGAACTTATTGCGCAATACAGAATTACCTACAAACGCAGAAAAAATATGATGAAGGTGCTGGATAAAGTTGAAGGAAGAAATTGATGGTGGTTTCGACAAGCTCAACCATCAGCGACAGGCTCACTACCAGAAGAACGGTGCCTGAGCTTGTCGAAGGCACCGGATTTGAACTAAACAAAATTTTTTATATCAATACATGATATAGTTTTGTCTTTTGCTTAAATCATTATAAAAACGTATCCCCCCAACCAACCCCATATTTTCAATGGTTTATAGAGTTGATAGAT
>CAYNOQ010000167.1:0-3324 GCA_964398855.1 uncultured Mariniphaga sp.
TCACTTATTTTGCTCATTATCAATTATTTAACATTGTTTTTAACGAAGTATTGACTCTAAAACACACAAAAATAAAAAGCCCGGTAACAAATAGCTATCGGGTTTTTTGCATTGGGTCACTAAGCTCTGGAACGGTACTATTATGCTCCTGATTTTCATTTAAAATGAGCTGTAATTTGGCTGGCAGTCTGGGAACAAACAATATTATTGTGTACTCCTATTGAGGTAAAATCAATCTATTCATAATCTCCCCAAACAATAAATTCAAAATTTTTTGCCACCTTTACATTTCAACTTTAAGAAAAAATCAAATGAAGCAGATAAATTTATTTACCGGTATATTGGTTTCAGTTTTTCTAATGATGGCTTGTTCCCGGCAGCCGGAGCTGGCAGCAACAGACTTAACCTGCAATTTCAAAACTGAGCCTGTCGGGATAGACACACAGGCGCCGCTTTTAGGCTGGAAAATCAGTTCACCACAAAAAGAGGTTATGCAGTCGGCATACCGGATAATTGTTTCCGAAAATCCGGACGAACTCAATAAAGAAAGCGGAGCACTCTGGGACTCAGGAAAAATCGAATCAGAACAGGCTTTCAACATAATTTATAACGGGAAACCATTTGTTTCAGGGAAAAAGTATTTCTGGAAAGTAAAAATCTGGGATGCAAACGGAAATGAGTCTGCATGGAGCGAAACAAGCTGGTGGCAAACAGGTCTCTTTTCGGATTTGCCCATTGAAAATGCCAAATGGATTGCCATTGAAGAGCTTGGCTCCGGACTGCGGCTGGTTCCCGGCATTCACGGTTCGGGCGATCATCTGGGCGACAAGGCTGTGCAACGCCCTATCGTACCGCAATTCAGAAAATCGTTTCCCCTTTCTCAAAAACCGGAATCGGCAACACTGTTCATCTCCGGGCTTGGGCATTATGAAGCTTTTCTGAATGAAGAAAAAATCGGAAACTCTTTTCTTGCACCCGGCTGGACACAATATGACAAAACAATCCTGTACAACACCTACGATGTTACACCCATGCTGACAACCGGAGATAATGTGCTGAGTGCCGTTGTGGGAAACGGCTTTTACAACATAAACCGCGAGCGGTACCGGAAATTAGTTATCGCCTACGGTATGCCCAAAATGATTTCACTGCTTCATATTCGCTATCCTGATGGGACGTCGGAAACCATTCCAACTGACGAAACATGGAAAACAACCCCCTCCCCCATCACCTACACCAGTATTTTCGGTGGCGAAGATTACAATGCCTTTTTGGCGGAAAAGGACTGGAATTCCACCGGTTTCAACGACTCACACTGGCAGCATGCACTAACTGTTACCGCTCCGGCGGGAAAACTCATTGCCGAAAATGATTATCCGCTGCAAGAGATGGAAAAGATCGAAGTAAAAGAGATAATTTCATTGGGAGACAGCACCTGGCTCTATGATTTTGGACAGAATGCCTCGGGAATAATCGAACTGAGCGTCAAAGGAAAAGCAGAACAAGAGATAAAACTTTGGCCCGCAGAGCTTTTAAACCCGGACAAAACGGTTAACCAGCGTGCATCCGGCTATCCGTTCTATTTTTCCTATACACTGAATGGCAACGGCTCGGAAAACTGGAAGCCGCAGTTTACCTATTACGGGTTTCGTTATGTTCAGATAAGCGACGCCGTTCCGGCAGGAAAAAGCAATCCGGAAGGATTGCCCGAAATTGAAAAGCTGACTTTTCTGCACACCCGCAACTCTGCACCCGAAAACGGAACCTTTGAGTGCAGCAATCCGCTGCTGAATCAGATTCACACGCTGATCGACCGCGCTATCCAAAGCAATTTTCAGAGTGTGCTCACCGATTGTCCTCACCGGGAAAAGCTTGGCTGGTTAGAGCAAACTCACCTGATGGGACAGGGTGTTCACTTTCGCTATGATGTTTATCATCTCTACCGGAAACTGATTTTTGACATGATGGATTCCCAGACAGAAGACGGGTTAGTTCCTGACATTGCTCCCGAATATGTGGAGTTTTTGGGCGGTTTCCGCGATTCACCCGAATGGGGAAGCGCAGCCGTTATTCTTCCCTATTTGCTCTATAAATGGTATGGCGACAGGGAAATCATTGAACAGGCGTGGCACATGATGAATCGCTATGTAAACTACCTGAAAAGCAAATCGGAAAACCACATTCTCAATCACGGGTTGGGTGACTGGTTTGATTTAGGTCCCCGCCAGCCGGGTGTGTCCCAGCTCACTCCCATTTCTCTGACAGCAACTGCTACCTATTTCTATAATTTAAAAGTGATGGCAGAAATGGCACAACTGCTCGGCAAACCGGAACAGGAAGATTTGCAGCAATGGGCAGATGAAGTCCGGCAGGCTTTCAATTCCACATTTTTTAATGCCGAAACCAATGTCTATTCCACCGGCAGCCAAACAGCAATGTCAATGCCCTATTGCATGGACATTGTGGAAGATGCAAACAGGGAGAAGGTGTTTGCAAACCTTGTGGACTCTATTCATGCCGGCAACAAAGCGCTGACTGCCGGCGACGTAGGATTTCACTATTTGGTGGAAGCGCTCACCAAAGGCGGTGCGGCTCAGCTGATGTATGAAATGATTAACCGTGATGATGTTCCCGGATACGGATTTCAGCTAAAAAAAGGAGCAACAGCACTCACCGAGTCGTGGGCTGCACTGGAAAATGTTTCCAACAACCATTTGATGTTAGGGCATGTTATGGAGTGGTTTTATGCCGGTTTGGGCGGTATCGGGCAAGCGCCCCATTCGGTGGCATACAAAGAGATTGAGCTCAGACCTGAAGTGGCAGGAGACCTGACATTTGTCAAATCGGGTTTCAATTCGCCCTATGGAAAAATCCGCTCGGAATGGAAAAGAAACGGTGCTGATTTTCAAATTGAAGTGGAAATACCGCACAACACCTCTGCAATCCTGTTTCTGCCCGAATGCCAATTAAACACCATAAAGATTGACGGAAAGAAACCGGAAAGTTTCAGAATTCAAAAAGATGAAACCACCGGCAAAATCAAACTAAAATTCAATTCGGGAGTGTATCGTATTGATACAAAGCTTATTCAGTAAATCAATAAAAGAAAACAAGGTAATATAAAATTTGTTTTACCCGTCAGGCAGAATAGAGTATTCCTACCTTCCGAACACATCACAGAGTACATTAAAAAATGCTGTATTAACGAAACAGTTAGATATTGGCGCTGATTTACGGTTTAGTTTTTTGAATTTTAACAGAATTTTGTCTGGTATCAAATACATTCGCAATTACAATTCTATTTTTTTTCGTAATTGATATAGT
>CAYNOQ010000168.1:0-3253 GCA_964398855.1 uncultured Mariniphaga sp.
CAGGGGCAACCGGTATTGAAACTGCATTTTTAATGGGAAGGTTAAAAGGTAGAATTAATGGAGAAAAGGAACCTCAGTTCATTCTGACATCTGCAACACTAGCGGATGGTAGTCTTGAAAGTAATAAAAAGGTAGTAGAGTTTGCCGAACGATTAACGGGCTGTAAATACAGTGCAGACGAGATAATAACAGCCTATCGTGATAACTCTCAAAAATCGTCTGATATTTATCAATACCCGATTCAACTGTTTACTGATTTAGCGAATGAGGAAAATTTCTTTAATGATATTTTAAATAAATACAACCTTGATTTTACATACTCTAAAGAAAAAGAGGCAGAAATATTATATGATATTATTTCTACTTCCAGTTTGTATGCTAAAATGAGAAATATGGGAAGTTTATTAAAACTCATTGACTTTGCTGAACAACTTGAAATAACAAGTCTAGAAGCGGTAAGTTTTATCGCGTTGTGTGCGAAAGCAAGAAAAAATGGAAAACCGTTAATTGACATTCGATATCATTATTTCCTTAAAGCATTAGATGGTTGTTATTTAGCACTTGACCATGAGAATAGTTTGTCGTTAATTAGAAAAGATTATTACAAAGTTGATTTCAACAATGCCCCAAAAATGTATGAAATAGCTGTTTGTGAAGACTGTGGAGAAATTGCTATTATTGGAAAGGTGCAAAATGGCAAGCTAGTAAGAGTCAGTTATTTTGATGAATGGAGTTTTTATCAGGTACATGACAACGAAGATTTATATGAATATGAGAACGAGGATGACAAAAGCATAGACACCCTTAAATCAAAAAAACTAAAACAAAAAGAGGATATTACTTTTTATCTATGTAAGACATGCGGAGCAATAGTAGCAGATGACGAAGTTCATAATAGTTGGTGCACTTGTGGAAATACTCAAAAAATTAAGGTTTCAAAATTGCGGAAAAACGATTGTTTAAATTGCAGCGGAACATTGAGACGCTTCAATTTAGGCTATGAAGCAGCGACAGGAGTTATAGCAACCTCATTATACGAACAAATTCCAGAATACACGTTTGATTTTGAAGAGAATGCAGTAAAACAGGAAAAAAAGAATATGTTTTTGCAAACTAGTGAGAAGAAAAAAAGGAAGTCAAAGTCAGGAAGTCAATTTCTTATTTTTTCAGATAGTAGGCAAGGAGCAGCAAAGTTTGCTTGCTATTTAGGCGATTCATACCAAGAGTTTTTACGTCGTCGAGGAATTTGGAATGTTGTTACGCAAGAAGAAAATAATTTTAAGAATGGAATTAATGTAAGTGAGTTTGTTGGATTACTCAATAATTATTTTTCAAGTTTGCGATTATTTCGCACAAGTAATTCCGAAAGTGCAGAATCATCAATAATAGAAAATCGTCGTAACGCTTGGGCTGCAGTATTGAATGAACTATACAATAGTAACCGTGATACTTCATTAGTTTCTTTGGGTAAAATTTCATTTGAGTATCTTGGTAATAGCGATAATATTATAAATGTACTTGTCAGTAAGTATAAACTTTCAAAAGAAGATGCGAAAAATTTCCTTAATTATCTCGCTTTTGAAGTTGTGCGTTCGGCAGCAATTATTACAGATAAAGAAACAGATATAAACGACAGTGATAGAAAGTATTTGTATTTCACCCCAACACAAAAAGTAATCACTAAAAATAAAGATAATTCGTTGTACGCCTCACAAGGGTTTATGCCAACCCCATACCCATTAAAAAATGGAAAGCAAAAATATTATCGTTCAAATAAATTGATTAACACAAAAAGAGTTTTGGATTTAGATGATGAAGAAGCCGTATATTTTTTAGAGCAATATTGGGACTATTTGATTTCTGATAATAACAAATACAAACTTCAAACAAAAGACGGCAAAGGATATTTCGTTCCTGCAAAATTTTTCAAAACTAACTTTGGCAAAAACGCCGTCCTTTGGAAATGCAAAAAATGCAGAAAGGTAACTCAATTCAATATTGGTAATAGCTGCATTCAAATTGGTTGTAACGGAAATTTAGAACGACTAAATTCGAGAGAATTTTGTAGAGATAATTATTATGCGATGCTTTATAACAGCGAAAAAGTTTCGCCACTTTTTGTGAAAGAACATACGGCACAACTTGCAAAAAAGGATGCGTTAGATTATCAACAACAATTTATACGAAAAGAAATTAACGCACTTTCTTGTTCTACTACTTTTGAAATGGGGGTAGATGTTGGTGATTTGGAAACAGTATTTTTACGAAACATTCCACCCCTCGCCTCTAATTATGCACAAAGAGTTGGTCGTGCAGGTAGAAGTATAAACGCAGCCGCTTTTGCGCTGACATTTGCGAGATTAAGTTCCCACGATTTTACTTTCTTCGACCAACCTAAAGAAATGATAAATGGAGTTATTAATCCGCCAAATTTCAATTTAGACAATGAAAAAATACTGAAACGGCATATTTATGCTATTGCATTGAGTTTGTTTTTTAATATCAATCCTGAACTGTATTCAGGTAATAATGCAAGGTCATTTATCAACGAGAAAGGTTACGAAAAATTTGTAATTTGGCTTAAATCAGAGTCAAAAGAATTGACAGGCCTATTAAAAAACTCAGTTTCAGGCATAAATGAGCAATTAAAAAACAAGTATATAGATAGCTATGAATGGCTCGATGATTTTTGTGGAGAACGAGGTGCATTCACAAGGATAGTCAATGAGTTCGAGCAAAATGTAAAGTATTTGGAACAAGAATACAAAAGAGCAATGAAAGCAGGCGATGCTGCTACTGCAAGAGTATTTGAACGTAAGTCAGAAAGGTATAAAAAAAATGATTTGATTGATTTTCTTGTTCGGGGGAATATTTTACCTAAATATGGCTTCCCTGTTGATTCTGTTGAGTTAATACAAAACATTGCCGCCAAAAATTTAAAATCGCTGAATCTTAGTCGTGATTTGGCTGTTGCCATTGCCGAGTATGCACCTTCTTCTGAAATTGTTGCAGATGGTGGATTATACACAAGTCGTTACATTCGGAAACCGATTGTAAATAAAAGCGAAATGAGCGACTTCGAGACAGCATATCTTGCTAATTGTCCCGAATGTAAAAACATCAATTATTCAAATATGCCAATTAGCAAAGGAGATAGCAAACCTTGTGCTGTTTGTGAAAAAGGGCTAAAACCAAGAGACTTCTATAAAAGTATTGAGCCAAGAGCAGGTTTTATCGCAGAAGAGGAAATTGA
>CAYNOQ010000169.1:0-1966 GCA_964398855.1 uncultured Mariniphaga sp.
ATTATATATTTATTCGCTTAGAGGGCATTACGAATAAATTCAATTTAGTGCTAAACAACAAAAGAGCAATCTTGTTATAACGAATAGTTTTTGTAAGAGTTCTTTTAAATATTTCAAAAGAAATGTGTTTTTGAAAATAATTAAAAGCTTGCAATTTTATTAAGCTAATTACCGTTTATAGATAAATCCGGTTTGGATTTTACAAACGACCCGATTAGATGTTTTTTAAAATATATGTTATGAGAAAAATTATTGTTTTATCACTGTTTATGCTTTTTTCAGTATTGCTGTTTGCCCAGCCTACTCTGGACCTTGGAATTAGAGCCGGTATAAATAATTCCAAAGTTACATTCAGTAAAAGTCAATACAACTCAGAATCCATCACGAAAGCTCACTTTGGAGCTTATGGTCGGTTTGGTTTCGGCAGGGTTTACCTTCAGCCTGAAGTCTATTTCAGTGCAAAGGGCGGAGAAGTTTTTGCAGCTGATTCGGAAGTAAAGGAGAGATTGGAGCAGTTTGATTACAGTAACGTGGATATTCCGCTTCTCCTTGGGGTTAAGGTTTTCAACGGAGAATCTTCAAATATTCATCTAGTTGGCGGTCCGGTATTCAGCCTGATGACCGATAAATCATTAAAGGAACAGAGTGTTTTTTTAAAAGATAACCTAAAAGACAATAGTATTGGATTTCAGTATGGAGTCGGATTTGATATCTGGCGCATTTTTTTAGAAGCACGCATGGAACATGGTCTGAATAACCTTTATGCTTTCCCCAACGAAGAAGGTAACGGAAAGAACAGAACATTTATGTTGACTTTGGGATTCAGGATTTTTTAACCGATATTTATTTTTTTAAGACAAATGCCTGCAATGCGGGCATTTGTTGTTTTTAGCACTACCTTTGATAATTAACCATTTTTAATATTTATGTACGGAACAATTTTCTGGATAATCATAGCCATTCTCAGTTTTGATTTTTTGCTTGAAAACTATCTTGATTATCTGAATATTAAGCGGATGGGTAGTAAAATTCCCCGTGAGCTTGAAGGAATTTACGACAAAGAAGAATATGCAAAACAGCAGGCATATCAGCGTGAAAATCACCGCTTCGGAATATATTCGGGAACATTCAGTTTTCTGATTACGCTGGCTATGTTTCTGTTTTTCGGTTTTGCTTTCGTTGACTCCGTTGCCTGGAGCATCACGTCGAATGCTATTTGGGCGGCGCTCCTGTTTTTTGGAGTCATCATGCTTGCATCAAGTATTCTCGGTATTCCCTTTTCGGTTTATGACACTTTTGTGATTGAAGAGAAATTCGGTTTTAATAAAGTCACACCCAGAATTTTTGTTTCAGACCAGTTGAAAGGGTGGCTGTTAGGTGCCGTTATTGGCGGCGGATTGCTGGCGCTCATCATTTTTATTTACCGGGAAACCCAAAATTTGTTCTGGCTCTATGCCTGGATTGCCATTTCACTGTTCACTGTTTTTATGGCGATGTTCTATTCCAATCTGATTGTGCCACTTTTTAACAAGCAAACTCCGTTGGAAGAAGGCGAACTCAGGAGTGCAATCAGTGATTTTGCCGATAGGGTAGGGTTTAAATTAGATAATATATTTGTGATAAATGGTTCAAAACGCTCCACAAAAGCGAATGCCTATTTTACCGGATTTGGTGCAAAAAAACGGATTGTTTTATACGATACTCTTATTGACGATATGACTACCGGTGAAATTGTGGCTGTGCTGGCGCATGAAATCGGGCACTATAAGAAAAAACATGTGTTGCAGGGACTAATCATTTCGCTTCTGCAAACGGGAGTTTTGCTATACATTTTTTCTCTGTTGATTGAGAGCAGTTCACTCAGCCGTGCGCTCGGGGTTGAAACACCCAATTTTCATATCGGAATGGTCGCCTTTGGAATTTTGTATGCTCCGGTTTCGTTTATTCTGAGCATTTTTATGAATAT
>CAYNOQ010000169.1:2066-3218 GCA_964398855.1 uncultured Mariniphaga sp.
TCAGCCTGGATTGCCGAACATTTTAACCGGGCAGGAATTGAAATCTGCCGCATAACTTCTGTGAAGGACAACACGGAGCATATCATTCATGCGCTTGAACAGTCAGCGGGAAAGATGGATTTGGTCATTTTGACCGGCGGGCTTGGTCCGACAAAAGATGATATAACCAAACCGGCACTTTGCCGCTTTTTTAACACAAAATTAGTATTTCATAAAGATATTTACGATCAAATTCTGGAACGGTTCAAACACCGGAATATTAGGATGAACTCGCTAAACCGCGATCAGGCAATGCTCCCTGAGTCGTGTGTTGTTTTGCCCAACAAAGTGGGTACGGCATCTGGTATGTGGTTCGAAAAGGATGACACCATTTTTGTTTCTGTGCCGGGTGTTCCCTTCGAAATGCAGTATCTTGTTGAGCATGAAATTCTTACCCGCCTGCAAAATAATGGTAAACTCAGGGCAATTTTCCATAAAACCGTTCTGACACAAGGACTGCCGGAATCTATTCTGGCAGAGCGTATTGAGAGCTGGGAAAATGCACTGCCCGATAATATCCGTTTAGCCTATCTTCCCAATCCAATGTCGGTGCGATTGCGTTTGTCAGCCACCGGTAATGACGGTAATGTGCTGAAAGAGCTGGTTGAGCATGAAATTGAACAACTGAAACAGATTATTCCCGAACATATTTTCGGATATGATGACGATACGCTTGCCGGCGCTGTTGGCAACCTGCTGTTAGAAAGGAATCAAAATCTCGCGGTTGCGGAAAGCTGTACGGGTGGTTATATTTCACATTTGATTACTTCCGTTCCCGGAAGCTCCGGCTGGTATAACGGCGGCATTGTTGCCTATTCCAACGAAATCAAGCAGAATTTGCTTGGTGTTTCTGCAAAGAGCATCCGGCAATTTGGGGCTGTGAGCGAGCAGGTTGTGCGCGAAATGGCAGAAGGTGCGCAAAAAGCGTTGCAGACAGATTATGCTGTCGCCACTTCGGGCATTGCAGGTCCGGCAGGCGGAACTGAAGAAAAACCGGTAGGAACGGTCTGGGTAGCTGTTGCAGGACCATCAGAAACAGTTGCCAGAAAATTTGTTTTTGGCGACAACCGCGAGCGGAATATTATCAGATCGGCACAAACCGCCCTTCAGATG
>CAYNOQ010000170.1:0-3196 GCA_964398855.1 uncultured Mariniphaga sp.
AACACGCACCATTTATCCGCCTGCAAAGTTGATATTCAACGCATTTGACCAGTGCCCTTTCACCAATCTCAAAGTAGTAATTCTTGGTCAGGATCCTTATCACGGACCGGGACAGGCGCACGGACTTTGCTTCTCAGTGAATGATGGCATTGATTTCCCGCCCAGTCTTCTCAATATTTTTAAAGAGTTGAAAAACGACACCGGAAAGAAAGTTCCAGCAAGCGGTAATCTCACCGGCTGGGCAGAACAGGGAGTTTTGCTGCTTAATGCTACGCTGACCGTAAGGGCAGGGCAGGCAGGTTCTCACCAGAACAGAGGCTGGGAAACGTTTACGGATGCGGTCATTCATAAAATTAATGAGCAGAAAGAACATGTTGTTTTTATTTTGTGGGGAAATTATGCCATAAATAAAGCCAGATTTATTGACCGGGAGAAGCATTTAGTTTTGAGTTCCGTACATCCGTCGCCACTCTCGGCAAGCCGCGGTTTTTTTGGTAACAGCCATTTCAGCAAAACAAACCAATTCCTACAGTTTCATGGTCTGGCGCCCATTCAGTGGTAGCAGACTCAGGAGGTTCTTTTGGACCACAATAGGCACATTAGAACACATTAGCGTTTTGCCACAAAGACACGAAGTCGGAGGATTATTTTAGGATAAAAATCAATTTTTCACTTTTGAAAACCAATCCTCCTTTCATTCCCCCTTGCCTGCCGGCAGGCTTCCCCAAGCTTGCCTACCTCTGGTAGGTGGAACAGGAACGAGCGTACATCAGTGCATTCTTGTTCTCCCCCGTGGGGGAGTTAGAGGGAACTTCCTTTTGATTTTTCAACAAATCTCTCCCTGAGAGCAACTTTGTTGATTTTTCCCACACTGGTTTTTTCAATTTTATCAGTCAGGCGAATCTTTGCCGTGATAGCTTCGCGCGGCAAAACACCGGCATCAACGCTGCTTTTCACCATTTGAATAATCTCCTTTTCCGAAATTTGCGCATTTTTCTTTGCAACAATTACGGCTAAAGGCACTTCGCTCCAGGTGATATCGGGCAATCCGATTACTGCCACTTCTGCTACTGCTTCATGTTTGGCAATCACATCTTCCATTTCAAGCGAGCTGACCCATTCGCCTCCCACCTTAATCACATCCTTTGTGCGGTCGGTTATCCGCAGGCTGCCGTTTTTATCCACGCACGCCACATCGTTGGTGTGCATCCATCCGCCGGTCCAAAGCTTTTCGGAATGAATGGTGTCTTTCAGGTATCCCTGACTCAGGTATGGTGAGCGCACAACGATTTCACCGGGAGTTTTGTCATCCGGCTCCACTTCATTTCCATCTACATTCACCACTCTCACCTGCACAAGCCCCACCGGTTTACCGGTACGGGTACGAGCATTTACCTGCTCTTCATGCGTCATTTCCAGCTCTTCTACGGTGAGATGCGAAACAGCTAACACAGGACAGGTTTCGGATAAGCCATAGCCGCCAAACACATCAATTCCGCGTTTCAAAGCTTCCGAAGCAATCGCTTTCGGCAGCGCTGCACCTCCGATGATGCAAGTCCATCCCGAAAAATCCACATGTGCCGCTTCAGGCGATTTCAGCAGCATATTTAAAATGGTGGGAACGCAATGGCTGATTGTTACTTTATGTGAAATCAGCAAATTCAGTAACATGGCAGGAATATATTTTCCGGGATAAACCTGTTTGATGCCGAGAAACGTTGCCACATAAGGAATTCCCCAGGCATGTACGTGAAACATGGGCGTCAGCGGCATATACACAGAATCGCGGTGCATTCTGCCCTGAACGGCAGGCGATGTCAGCGCTCCCATGGTGACGAGTGTATGCAAAACCAGCTGGCGGTGTGAAAAATAAACCCCTTTGGGCAGTCCTGTTGTACCGGTAGTGTAAAATGTTGTTGCTCTGGTGTTCTCGTCAAACTCCGGAAAATCGAAATGGGGCGATGCATCCATCAGCATTTCTTCATATTCACCCTCAAAACGCAGATGATGACTGAAATTATTCTCACCCTCTTCAATTAGAATGAACTTGCGGTTTGCTGAAATTCGTCCCCTGATGGCTTCCAGCAAAGGCAGAAACTCGGAATTACAGATAATCACATCATCCTCTGCATGTTCGATGGTGTAAGCCAGCTGTTCGGGCGACAGCCTCACGTTAATGGTATGCAAAACGGCACCAAGCATCGGAATTGCATAATACATTTCTAAGTAGCGGTGCGAATCCCACTCCATAACTGCCACTGTATCGCCCTGTTTAACCCCGATGGACGTTAATGCGCCGGCAAGCCTGCGCACCCTTTCGTGCCAGGTACGGTAAGTAAATTTTTGATCGCGATAAATAATCTCCTGTTCGGGATTATTGACCATTGGCGCTAAAAAAAGTTGCTTGATCAGCAGCGGATAGTGATATGCCGAAGGCGTGCGTTCAATAATATTGTCTGCCATAATAAGTATTTAATTTGCTTTGATTTTTTTCGGCGACAAAATAGAAGTTTTTTCAGTTCTGCTTTTTCTCAACAAATCATTTTCCGTAAAAAGAGTAGAAAAACTGCCAGTTTTCTACATTTTGAATAAAATATTGGAATTTATTATTCAAAATTTATTGGGAATGGGGTTCTTTTGAAGGTTTTTAACGCATTGAGAACCGAAATAAATTTTGACTTAAAACTTTAGAATAATCATATTCAGCTTGTTGATTGAAGACATCAGCGTTCTTTTTCTACTTTTTATTTCTGCCACAAAAGCACAAAAGCACAAAAACATAAAGGCACATCCCCAAATCTCATAGCATTTCTGCATCCCTGCTTATTTTCTACAAAATTTTAAGGCTATCTTTGCAGTAAAGTTTTATTGCAAATGGATTTTAAAATCCTGACATACACACTGCTTGATGATTACACAAGAGCTGTAAAGAAGTCTCCTTTGGATAAAATCAGCAAAATTGAAAAAGCAAATACACCAGTTGATTATTTTCAGTTTTACAAATCCGTTTCATCAGTTTATTCTTCTAAGATTGAGGGTGAAGACATTGATTTCGACAGCTTTTTAAACACAAGTTCCTTAAAATCAAGTTCAAACCTGATTACACCCGAAAAGCGGATGATTTATATGCAGCTTATGATTTTACGGAACATCATAGGCTGACTTTTGAAAATGTGCAAAAGGTGCACTCAATTTT
>CAYNOQ010000171.1:0-3153 GCA_964398855.1 uncultured Mariniphaga sp.
CCTGATTTCAATGCTTGTAGTACTATTATCAAGTTGCTCACAACAAGCGTCAACCATCAGGGAAAGTAAACAGAGCTTTTCCACGTATATGTTTTCCGACCCTGACCCGGTTCCGCATCCGGCATGGAATATTTATCCCTATTTTCGATTTGATGGCTATGAAAAGGAGCCGGAAACGAAAGAGTGGAAAGTGATTGAAATGGAGAATCCTTATGTGAAAGTGCATATTTTCCCTGAAATCGGTGGAAAAATCTGGGGTGCCATTGAAAAATCAACCGGAAATGAATTTATCTATTACAATTCTGTGGTAAAGTTCAGGAATATTGCCATGCGCGGTCCATGGACTTCGGGTGGAATCGAATTCAACTTTGGCATAATCGGGCACTCTCCACATGTTTCCACACCTGTGGATTATGTCATTCGCGAAAATGATGACAAAAGTGTCAGTTGTTTTGTGGGCGGCTATGAATATATGACCCGCACGCGCTGGGAAACTGAAATAAATTTACAGCCCGATAAAGCCTATTTTACGACAAAGACACGGTATATCAATCAATCACAAATTTTGCAGCCCTACTATCAGTGGAATAATGCCGCTTTTCAGGCTGAAGGTGATTTGGAGATGATTTTCACCGGAAATCACCGGATTGGGCATGGCGGTGAAGCAAATGACTGGCCCATGGATGAGCACAACGGCAATTTGTCGTTCTATCGCAACAACAAAACCAGCGATGCAAGCAATCATATTGTCGGTTCGGTTGATGGATTTTATGCTGCTTACTGGCACGATCTGAATTTTGGTTCTGCCAATTATTCGCTGTTTGGCGATAAGCTCGGCAAGAAGATTTTCTTATGGTCTCAGGCACGTTCAGGCGGTATTTGGGAAGATTTGCTGACCGACTCAGATGGACAGTATGTGGAGCTTCAAACCGGAAGGTTGTTTAATCAGGCAGCAACGGGAAGTACCCGTACTCCATACAAGCATTTTGGCTTTCTGCCAAATTCTGCCGATGAATTTACAGAATACTGGTTTCCCGTACTGAATATCGGAGGCGTTTCAAAAGCAAATTATCTCGGAGCTTTGAACGTTGTCAAAAAGAACGGGGAGCAGACCATTTACTTTTCACCATTGCAACATTTCAAGGATGAAATTAAAGTTTATTTCGGAAATGACCTAAAATACACTTTCAAAGTTGATAAAAATCCGTTGGAAATCTGGGAAACAACTATTCCAATCAATACCGAAAATGAATTCCTGAAAATCGTGGCAGGAACTACTGAGACTTTGATTTACAGCGAAGATGTACAAAGTGAAACCACATCCCGTCCGGTGAAAGTGCCCGAAGATTTTGACTGGAATTCCGTGAATGGATTATACACCGATGGTGTGAACTGGATTTATCAGGGACACTACGACAGAGCCTTCCGCAGTTTTGAAGCGTGCATAGAGAAAGACGCCTGTTTTACGCCGGCACTGAATCACCTGGCAGAACTTTATTTCAGAAAAGGGAATTTTGAAAAAGCGCTTGCTCTTTTAAAAAAATCACTGGCAGTCAACACCTACGATCCAAAAGCAAATTTCCTATACGGAGCTGTAAATAAAAAAGCAAATCAACTGGTAGATTCCCGCGATGGTTTTGCAGTAGCAACGCTTTCACCTGAATACCGGATTCCTGCCTTTTTGGAACTAACAAAACTATTTTTGTTGAAAAATGATTTGCTCACTGCGGCTCAGTATATCGACCGGATTCTTACAAAGGAAGCAGACAATCAGGACGCTTTGCTTTTGAAAGCAATTGTTTCCAGAAAAATCGGACAAATAGCAGAAGCAAGCCGTTACATTGACCGGTTAGGAGCAATTTCGCCCTTAAACCATTTTGCAAGAGCTGAAAAAATGTTTTTGAAAACCAATAACGCAACAACTCAAGACTTTACATCGCCGGTAAAAAATGAACTCCCCTACCAGACTTTTATAGAAATGGCATGGTGGTATTATGATTTGGGATGCAGCGAAGAAGCAATCAGGATTCTTGAGCTTTCTCCTGAAAATGCGCTGACTCATCTATTGTTGTCCTATTTTTATGAAAACAGCAACAGCGAAAAGTCAGAGTACTATTTTGATAAGTTTATTCAGGATAAGCCGGATTTCATTTTTCCTTTCCGGCTTGAAATGCTCCCTGTTTTGGAATGGGCAAACCACAAAAGCAGCGATTGGAAACCGAAATATTACTTTGCTTTGCTGCACTGGCATCTGGGGAATATTGAAACAACCAAAACACTGTTCGACGAATGCAACAACTTTCCGGATGCACATTTCTTTTATCTTTCAAGAAAAGAACTTTTCAGTAGTGAAAAATCCTACAATCCGGAACATGATCTAAAAAAGGCATTTGAGTTGGGTAAAGATGATTGGCGTACTTCGCTGGCGATGATTGATTTTTATCTTAGCAAGGATATGGCGTCTGAAGCGCTTGATATTTCCAAAAAATCGCTTGAGCTTTTCCCGGAAAATGACGTTTTACAATACAATTACGCAAAATGCCTGCTGGCAAACGGCTTTTATTCAGAATGCCTGAATGAACTGGAAAATACTGTGATTTTGCCCAATGAAGGAGCACGTTACGGAAGAATCACCTACCGGCAGGCAGCTGTGATGAAAAGCCTTCAGTTACTAAAAGAAAACAAATACGAAGAAGCGATGAAGTTTATTGAAAAAGCACGTCTCTGGCCTGAAAACTTAGGAGTTGGGCGTCCTTTTATTGTTGACGAAAGAATTGAGGATTTCCTTGAAGCAGAATGTCGGTTAAAATTAAACGAAAAGGAGAAAACACAGGCGCTCCACCAAAAAATTATTGATTTCACCCAACAAAGAACCGGCGGCAGACACAACTCTGTGGACTATATTTTTGTTTCTGCCGCAAAACAAATAGGGAAGACTCACCTTGTCAGCAGTTTTATAAAAGAATGGGAAGAAAAATCACCTGCTGATCCGGTTTTAAAATGGACAAAAGCGATGTCAGTCGGCAACAAAGCTGCTGCAATACAAATTGAGAAAGAAATTGGCACCGGCTCTGAAGGAACCCCTTGGGACCCTCGCTACTCCGACTCTGAATTTGAACTCGTGAAAAGAATTGCCAATCAGGTGAATTAATT
>CAYNOQ010000172.1:0-3130 GCA_964398855.1 uncultured Mariniphaga sp.
TCATTACTCACTCTCTTCTTACCCGACGTTGTCCCGAAGCCTCGGGACAAGTCTGCTTCCTACTTCGATACAACTCCTCTCACTCTCTCACTACTCACTACTCTATCTTCAATCCCCTCAATTCCCGTACCGCCAGCTTTTCTGATGCTTTGGGCAGGGAATATCTGCAAAAGTCACCAGTTTTATAAACATTGGGTGCAAGTTTGAAGTTAATTTTTTACATTTAGCCTGATTTATACAATTTTAAGATAACCAAAACAAATACACATGTTGGTAAAAGCATACGGCAGCGCAGTTTTTGGCATTGATGCCACTACCATAACCATTGAGGTGGATGTTACGCAAGGCATTAAGTTCCTGCTGGTCGGTCTTCCCGACAGCGCAGTAAAAGAGAGCCAGCAGCGCATTGAGTCAGCACTTCGCCTGAACGGTTTCAGCTGGCCCCGGCAGAAAATAATCATAAATATGGCGCCGGCGGATATTCGTAAGGAAGGTTCAGCTTACGATCTGCCGCTTGCAGCTGCAATTCTCGCTGCTTCGGGACAGATAAGTACAGAAAAGTTAGCCAAATATGTGCTAATGGGTGAGCTTTCTCTGGATGGCTCGCTGCAACCCATAAAAGGAGTTTTGCCCATTGCCATCAATGCGCGGAAAGAAGAATTTGAAGGATTTATTTTGCCAAAGCAAAATGTTCGCGAAGCGGCGGTTGTGGATAAATTGAAAGTTTATGGTGCAGAAAATCTTCGGGAGGTCATTGATTTTTTGAATGGAGAAAATAGCCTTGAGCGAATTGTAATTGATACCCGTGCAGAGTTTTATGCGCAAATCAATAACAATCCGCTGGATTTTTCAGATGTAAAAGGACAGGAAAATGTGAAACGGGCATTGGAGATTGCTGCTGCGGGCGGACATAACATAATTCTTATAGGTCCCCCCGGCTCCGGCAAAACAATGCTTGCCAAGCGAATTCCAACAATTCTACCGCCCTTCACGCTGAAAGAAGCTTTGGAAACCACTAAGATTCACTCAGTTGCCGGAAAAATAGGGAAAGATACTTCGCTGATGACACAGCGCCCTTTCCGTAGTCCGCACCACACCATTAGTGATGTGGCGTTAGTGGGAGGTGGCAACTATCCGCAGCCGGGTGAAATTTCGCTTGCGCATAACGGAGTCTTGTTTTTGGATGAACTGCCTGAATTTAAGCGCACTGTTCTGGAAGTGATGCGTCAGCCGCTGGAAGACAGGATGATTGCCATTTCACGGGCGAAGTTTTCGGTGGAATATCCGAGCAGCTTTATGCTGGTGGCTTCGATGAATCCCTGTCCCTGCGGCTATTACAACCATCCCACAAAAAATTGCGTTTGCGCTCCGGGAGTGGTGCAGAAATATCTGAATAAAATTTCGGGTCCTCTGCTTGACCGCATTGACATTCATTTAGAAGTGGTGCCCGTACCATTTAAAAAATTAGCAGAGATGGAAACTTCAGAAAAAAGCGAATCGGTACGCCAGCGTGTGATCGAAGCCCGAAAAATTCAGGAAAAACGCTTTGCCACACATAAAAATGTATATTCCAATGCGCAGATGAGCTCCAGACTCATTCGCAAATATGTGCAGCTTGATGATACAGGCAATGAAATCATAAAAAATGCGATGGACAAATTAGGCTTGTCTGCGCGTGCCTACGACCGAATTCTGAAAGTTGCCCGCACCATTGCCGACCTTGAAAATGAAGAACGTGTGCAGGCACACCACCTTTCAGAAGCTATTCATTACAGAAGTTTAGATAGGGAAAACTGGGGAGGATAATTTGACAACAATGAAGATTTTACCGGGAAAACTTTGTTTGTGAAATTTATCATTTCATGGAATATTTGTTTCTTTACAGAAGGTATTTAGTTTTCATTATGAATCAATATTAAAATAAAACAACATGAGAAAGTCAATTGGTTTTTTAATCGTAATCTTTTTGGTTTCATTTTCTAACTCTTTAAAAGCTCAGCCGGCAGACGGGCTCCTCCTGAAGCTCCGTGTGGGGACATATAATGTCGGGCATTTTAATCAGGGAAAACTTGGGGGATATCAGGGAGAGGATGTTCAGGAAGAGATGGAACGCTGGAGAACATGGATCGGGCAGCAGTCTATGGATATTTTTTTAGTAACCGAGTGGAATAACGGCTTTGATAAAGACAGTACGCTAAATGCAACCGAGGTTTTACTGAAACCTTTCTATAATAATATTCATTTTGGAAAAGCAAACACCTGGATTTACAACGGTATTGCCACAAATTTTGAAGTGAAAAATCTCCGTCAGGTTGATCTTACCCATAAGGAATATTACGCCATTGTGGGTGACCTTCAGATTGGCGAAAAAGTAATTACGCTTATGTCCGTTCATATTCCCTGGCAGGAGTGTTGCCATGAATCGTCGGTGGATGCGCTTATTGCCGAAATGCAGAAATACGAATACCTCATTTGCGGTGGCGACATGAATGCACCGGATAAAAATCAACGAAAGTTTTATGATGCAGGTTTCAATATTGCCAATGGCGGATACGAAGGCTGGTTCTGTACGTCAGCCAAGCGCTGCAACGATGATACAGCAACAGGAAATCGCCACATTGACAACATCATAACATCCAAAAACATTAAAATAATGAATGTGTCAGCTCCCCACACCGGGCTTTCATCCGAAGATCACTGGCCTGTTTTGACGGATGTTGTTGTTACGTGGTAAGAAGTTAATGGTGTTTTTGTTGGATGTTTTAAATCAATTATAAATGTTGTCAATAATCTATAAAAACTTATTTGGTCTATATTGCTGTGTATCGGGACTTTATGGTTTTTGTAATTTAATATTTAAGTGATATTTCCATTTCTACTTTCCATAACAGACACATTTTTGTAATTAGAATAATATTTTCTGAAAATTTTCAGTATAAAAAACTATTGCAAAAAGTTGCTTCTAGGTTTCTTTTTAAATACATTTATGGCAAAATAGGAGCATAGAGAAAAAAATTACGTACTTACAGCTTTCATATTTAAATCATATACTTTTTATTAACCAGCATCAATTTGAAATCATGAAAAACTTCAGCAACACTTTTTTTGAAAAATCAGGGATTCCCCGCCA
>CAYNOQ010000173.1:0-3058 GCA_964398855.1 uncultured Mariniphaga sp.
AAAAAACACTATTTGTAGGGAAATGTATTATCCAGATGTTTTGAGAAACATCATTTTTTATTATAAAGTGCAGGGTTATTTTTCACTGTGCGAAAAATCTTTTGAAGCTGGCAGTATGGCTGATTGAGTCTTGTCCCTCTACCCGAGACAGGCAAGCTTGGCGAAGCCTGCCTGCCTGTCGGCAGACGAGTTTTTGTGGCAAAACCAATCACTTTAGGTTAAAATTTTTTCTTATATGCTACAGTCATGCTTCGTGTCTGAGTTTATCCAAAGAATCACTCTCCTGCAAAGCCTCAAAAATGTTTTCATCAAAATTGAAAAAAGTTATTGTAAACCAAATTCAAATTTTCACACAAAAAGAACCTCTGACAATTAATTTTCCGGCACACAGTTTCAAAAACTTCATCAGACATTATTTTTATCTTTGGGGCTTTTAATCAGAGAAACAAATGAAAATCGTAATTCTTGACGGCTACACGCTGAATCCCGGAGATTTGAGCTGGGACGAAATCAAAAAACTTGGAGAATGCGCCATTTATGACCGTACACCTCCCGAAAAAATCGTTGATCGCGCTGCAAAAGCAACTGCAATTTTCACCAATAAGGTAGTGATTGACAAAGAAATCATCAAAAGGTTGCCTGAACTGAAATTTATCGGAGTTCTTGCCACCGGATACAATGTGGTGGATTTGAAAGCTGCCGCCGAAGCCGGCATTCTGGTTGCCAACATACCTGCGTACAGCACTGCATCTGTTGCACAGATGGTTTTCTCGCACATTTTGCATATTGCCCAGAATATTTCGCAACATGCAGATTCGGTAAGAAACGGAGATTGGGCAAACAGCATTGATTTTACCTACCATCTCACTCCGCAAATTGAACTTGCCGGTAAAACTCTGGGTATCATCGGTTTTGGACAAATCGGGCAGGCGGTTGCCAAAACCGGACTTGCATTTGGCATGAAAATCCTGTTTCAAAACCGCAGTAAAAAGGAAACAGTTTCCGATTTCCGTCAGGTTGAATTAGACACACTTTTGGCAGAAAGTGATTTTATCAGTCTGAACTGCCCGCTGACCGAAGAAAATGCCGGTTTTATCAACAAAAGCACCATCGACAAAATGAAAAAGTCAGCCGTAATTATCAATACCGGGCGCGGTCCGCTCATCAATGAAAAAGACCTGGCTGATGCGCTGAACAGCGGCAGAATTGCAGGTGCAGGACTGGATGTGCTCTCGACAGAACCACCCCGGGCTGATAATCCTTTGCTCGCGGCAAAAAATTGTCATATCACCCCGCATATTGCCTGGGCAACACGGGAAGCACGGCAAAGACTCATGCAGATTGCCGCACAAAATCTGAAGGCATTCATTGATGGAACTCCGCAAAATATTGTGAATTAGCAAAAACAAATATCTTCGCAACCGCTTTCTCTTATTGTATATCAGTAAATTAAAAAATGTTAAATCTGTCCCAATATATTGAAAAATGACAAAAAGAAAAAAAGGCAAAGTTGTACAGATGCTCAGTCCGGAAAACTATATCAGGCAAAAAGCACGAACATTACCCATCCATGAATGCTGGATAAACAGTGACTGGGATGAAGGCAGGATGGCTTATATTATCATTGCCCGAAAACACACCAACGGCAATTTTACGGTGGGTACTTATCTGGTTGATCTGAATTGTCTTGGAGTAAAAGATGCTTATCATTATTTCAATATCAGTGATGTTGAGTATAATGAAATAATCAGCCGAACTAAATCTAATCAGGAAATTAAACTTGTTTCGTATCCTTTGGTTCATAATATTATTTATGCAGGGATTGAATTTGCCGAAAAATATGGCTTTAAACCTCATAAAGATTATACATCAGTTACAAAATATATTCTTGAAGAAGATACTGAAGAAATTGAATTTATTGATATTGAATGTGGTGAAAATGGAAAGCCTTCTTATATACGCGGTCCGTTCGACAATGATGCACGTACCGGGCAAATTATCAGGCAGCTTGAAAAAACTGCCGGCAAGGGGAATTTTGATTTCATACTTCACGAAGAAGACTTTTCCGAAAGTGATTTTTTTGATGAATAATTTCTGAATGAGGCATCAGTTATAAAAGAAAAAAAATACGGAGATCTTCCCTTTCACAAAAAAATAAAACTTCTGCGTGAACTGATTGGCAAAAAAGATGATCTTTCATCTGATGAAGTTTATGATTTAGCATACCTGATTAGCACTGCATATAAGGAACTCATTGATTATGATAAAGCGGAGAGACTTTATGAAAATCAGATTGAAATGATTCAGGAGTATGAAGTTACTGATGAGTTTTCGGATGAATTGCTGGGAATTGAGCCGGATTCAAATATCAACCGGGAGGAATGGGAAGATAAGTTTTGGAAACTTTTTCATCTATTGTTTTCAAATCCAAAAAAAGCGCTGAAAAAACTACACAAACTTGAGAAGCAAATGCCGGATAACCCTGCAATCCATTTTCTCATCATCAAGGCAAAAATGGCAGATATGTCAGAAGACTCATTCAAATTATCTGAAGACTATTACAATCTGCACCCGGATTATCCATTGCTGAGAATGTTCCGGATGACTGAAGAGTGGATTAAATCCGGGATTTATCAACCAACAGAGCTTTATGAACAGGGGACTGGACTCTATTTTAAGAACAGAGACTCGCTTCACGAAATTGAATTATTTTTCTATATAATGTCGCTTCTCACTTTTGCATTCAGTTCAGGAAGCCTGGAACAATTAGAAATGATTGACTGGATTAATAATGATTTAGAGTTGTCAGAGTTCATTTATGAGATCATTTCTTTTTCCATAACTCAAATGAAAATGAATATTATTCTATCGTATGAATAGCTCAGGAATCAACAGATGGGGATATTTTCAAATTTCATTGTATAATGAACTCGAAAAGTCTTCCGGCACACCTTATAAACAAAAAATCCAGTCAACGACTGGATTTAAGTACTGAAAAAACTATGTAGCGGGAGTAGGACTTGAACCTACGACCTTCGGGTTATGAGCCCGACGAGCT
>CAYNOQ010000174.1:0-3057 GCA_964398855.1 uncultured Mariniphaga sp.
ATACCGGAGCGGTGGATTTTTCTTTGATCTTGCTTACAGGCACTCAAAAGAAAACTTCTTCGACTCTTTATATCCTGCACCACCTACGGATTTTTACCAAAAACCGGAAATGGCTGAGTTTAAAAACATTAAGAACAATGTGATTTTCACACTTGGTTTCAAATTTTAAGGAAAATAGTATTCTCACAAGAAGCATGAATCGGACGATTCATGCTTCTTGTTTTTTATACCACACATCATTCAGGAACGAACACTTTTCCCTCAATAAAAAATTATTATTTTTGACGGAAAATTTTGATTTATGTGGATAACGGTTGCATTAATTCTTTTTTACCTCCTCACCCCTATCCTTCTGATTTATCTATGTAAGATTTCAAACACGCTGAAACGCATCGGAGCGGTTGTGCTTGCCTATGCAGTGGGGCTGGTTGCAGGAAATATCGGCATATTCCCCACGCCCGGTGAAGAGTTGGTAAAATTACTTGGCGGAACCAGGTCGTTTCTTCCAAAAAATGAATTTATGGAGTTTATGAATTCCTCCGGTTTCGTAGAGACCGACTTTACCTATAATATGATTGCACAGCTTCAGGATTCCATTATGAATTACACAATTCTGATTGCGCTGCCTCTTTTGCTCTTTTCCCTGAACCTGAAAAAGTGGCTGAAAAATGCCCGCAGCACCATTCTGTCGCTGATTATAGCCATGTTTTCACTCTTGGCTTCAATTTTTATCGGATATTATCTTTTTGCGCACAATATTACCGAAGCCGACAAGGTAACCGGAATGCTTATCGGCGTTTACACCGGTGGAACGCCCAACCTTGCAGCAATCGGAACTGCGCTGCATGTGAGTCCTGATATTTTTATCCTGACGCATACCTATGATCTGATTATCGGCTCCGTGGCGCTGTTGTTTCTGATGACGGTTGCGCAGCGGTTATTCAATACTTTTCTGCCAAAATACGGGCTGATTAGAAAAGGTGAAAACATCATGCAGCTTGAAATGGAAGAAGACGAAAACAGCCACATTGAAAACTATGACGGTTTATACAAAAGAGAAAATCTGCCAGAAGTTCTGAAATCACTGGCTGTTTCCATTATAATTTTTGCTATTGGGGGCGGGCTTTCGCTCTTTGTTCCGAAATCCGATCAGGTGGTGGTTGTGATTCTTACCATCACTACTCTCGGACTTTTGGCTTCGCTGATTAAGCCGCTCAACAAACTGAAACTGAGCTTTCCGCTCGGAATGTATTTCATCATCGTTTTCTGTCTTGCCCTCTCTTCCATGGCAAATCTGAGAAGTATGTTTCAGATTGAATTTTTAGAGCTGTTCCTGTACGTTTTCCTGGTAGTTTTCGGCTCTATCTTTATTCACGTGGGGTTAGCCAGATTATTCAAAATTGACACCGACACCACAATTATTA
This sequence comes from uncultured Mariniphaga sp., assembly GCA_964398855.1. Classification (GTDB taxonomy): domain Bacteria; phylum Bacteroidota; class Bacteroidia; order Bacteroidales; family Prolixibacteraceae; genus Mariniphaga. The sequence continues at coordinate 1,425 of CAYNOQ010000174.1, forward strand.
CCATCACTGCACTGGCCTATTCGCCGCCATTTGTGCCGGCTGTTGCAGGTGCGCTGAAAAACAAAGAGATTATAATCGGCGGATTAGCAGTTGGTATTATAGGCTATGCTTTTGGCACCTATTTAGGCATATTCATCGGCTCAATTTTGTAAAGATCACAAATAATCCATGAAATAACGGCTGACTTTTTCCATCAGATGAACCCTGTCCTTTCCGCGCACATTGTGCGGGTGCGTGGGATAGACAAAAAAATCAACCTGCTTGCCAAGTTTGATGCACTTCTCCAAAAACAACATGCTGTGCTGCATCACAACCACATCATCCTGCACACCGTGGATGAGCATCAGTTTTCCCTGTAACTCAGCAACATGACTGAGCATGCTCGTTTCTATGTAACCGCCGGTATTCTCCTGTGGATTGCTCATATAGCGTTCGCCATACATGATTTCATACATGCTCCAGTCAACTACCGGTCCGCCGGCTACACCAACCTTGAAAACTTCGGGATGGCGCAGCATCATATTCAGCGTCATAAATCCACCATAGCTCCAGCCGTGCACTCCAATGCGTTCTGCATCCACGAAAGGAAGTGATTTCAGGTATTCTATTCCCTTCATCTGGTCTTCGGTTTCTGCAACACCAAGCTGACGATGGATTATATTTTCAAATTCAAGTCCGCGAAAATTAGTTCCCCTGTTATCCATCGTGAAAGCGATAAATCCCTGAGATGCCATGTAATATTGCCACCAGCGAACCGCATTGTGCCAGCTTTTATTCACCATCTGCGAATGGGGTCCTCCATAAACATAGACAATGACCGGATATTTTTGCTGTGGATCAAAATTCACCGGCAAAACCAATCTGCCGGTCAGCTCTGTTTTGCCATCAGCCGAAAGAATCTGAACTAACCTGTTCTCTCCCAAAATATAATCCTGAAGCGGATCATCTGCCAGATGCAGATTTCGCAGGATTTTTCCGTCAGAAGAAAGAATATCGGTTTGAGAAGGAATATCGGGTGCAGAAAAAGTATCAATCAGCCAGTTTCCACCGGAACTTAGCACACCCTGATGCATTCCGGCAGTTACGGTCAGCTTCTCCATTTTTCCTGTTTTAACTTCCACGCGGTAAATATGCCTCTCTAACGGACTTTCTTTGGTTGCCTCCACAAAAAGATGCTTTTCCTTTTCATCAAATCCGAGAACTTTGGTAATCTCCCACTCTCCTTTAGTAATCTGACGAATAAGTTTCCCATCGGTTGTGTATTTATAGAGATGAAACCAGCCGTCTTTGCGGGTGAGCCGGTAAAACTCATTTTGGTTTATTGTAGAAAACTGAACCGGGTTCTGCGGCTCCACATATTTTTCGTGGGTTTCCTCAAGTACCGTCCTCACTCTGTTCCCCGATTCTGCACTGTAGCAATTTAAATGCAGGTGATTTTGGGCACGGTTCAATTCATCAATATAGATGAACTTCTCATCCGGCGACCAGGCAAGATTTGTAAGATAATGCTCAGGATCGCCTCCGGTTTGCAGAAAAATAGTTTTCTCGCTTTCTATGCTGTAAATTCCAATTTTCACTTCTTCGCTTTTCATGCCTGCCATGGGATATTTTACCGGCTCCGGCTGTGCAACGC
>CAYNOQ010000175.1:0-3015 GCA_964398855.1 uncultured Mariniphaga sp.
CTAATTCTTAATTCTTAGCTCTCCATTTCTCGCTGATTTACGCATTATTGAAATCCTGATACCTGATACTAAAACTCTTGCATCTAATTTCAATGTTTCCTTTTATTTAAAGAAATTCGCAAGACAAATGAAAACCATATAAAATAAGTCTGGTGAACCAAATTGTGCTATTTTTGCCAAAAAATTTAGAAGTTCATCACTATATGATCAGTAGAAGGATTATTCGGACGAAGGCGCTACAGATACTGTACGCCTACTATACTTCAGAAGCAAAGTCGCTGAGCAATGTGGAAAAAGAGTTGTTCTTTGGTCTTGGAAAGACATACGATCTCTACCATTTCTTAATGATTCTGATTATTGAAATTGCAGACCACGCGGAGCAGGTGATAGAAATCAAAAGAAACAAACACCAGCCCACTTACGAAGACCTTAATCCGAATACCCGCTTTGTCAACAACCGCGTCATCGAGATGCTTCGTCAGAACAATCAGCTGAACAGCTATATCCGGAATCAAAAACTGAGCTGGGTAAACCACCCCGAACTTATTAAAGAGCTTTATCTTTTCCTTCAGGAATCCGACTTTTACCGGGAGTATATGGAAAGTAAAAGCCACTCATTCATAGAAGACCGTAAACTGATAGAGAAAATGTTGACAAACGTTATTTTAGTTACTGAAGATGTGCACGATTCGTTGGAGGAGATGAGCATTTACTGGAATGACGATATGGAGTTCACGGTTTCCATGGTTATCAAAACCATCAGAAAATTCAATGCGCGTTCCGATTCCGGGCAGAGCCTGATGTCCATGTTTAAAGATCAGGACGACCGTGATTTTGCAAGAAATCTTCTTCAAAAAACAATCATGAATCACGATGAACTGCGTGAACTTATCAAAGAACACTCGCAAAACTGGGATATTGACCGGATTGCCTTTATGGATATTCTCATCATGCAGCTTGCCATCACCGAGTTTCTCTATTTTCCTTCCATTCCTACAAAAGTTACACTGAACGAATATATTGAGCTGTCTAAATATTACAGCACCGAAAAGAGCCGGAATTTCATAAACGGAATTCTTGATAAAGCGCTGAAGGAACTCAGGGCAAACAAGAAAATCAACAAAACCGGCAGGGGATTAATCGGTGAAGAGGAATAATAGGTTCGGAATTCTGTTACGGAAACCAAAACAAATCCCTATTTTTGCAAAAAAGTTCACTAATTAACAATTCACTTTTAAATAGTTATACCATGTTACATAATTTACTGATGATGCAACCACAGGGTCAGGAAGCTGCCAACCCGCTGATTAGCTTTCTCCCGCTTTTGCTTATAGTTGCTGTTTTTTACCTTTTTATGATTCGCCCGCAGATGAAGCGTCAGAAAGAGGTCAGGCAATTCCGTGAAAGTCTCTCCAAGGGAGATAAAGTGGTTACAACCGGCGGAATCTACGGTAAAATCGTAGAGGTGAAAGAAACTACAATTATTCTGGAAATAGCCAAAGACACCCATATTAAAGTGGATAAAAACGGCATCATTAAGGATATGAGCGACGCACCGCAGCAGCGTTAAAAACCGGGTGAAAGCAAACTATCACGTAAAGATTTTTCATAGTTTTTGCGGCAAGATGGTATTTTTACAAGCAACCAAATCCGAAAAACACTCCCTTTCCTGTCCATGCAGAACCTGAAATCGGACTACTGCTCCTGTCGGTTTATTGAATCGATCCGGGTTTTTGGCGGAAAAGCCGAAAATCTCAGCTATCATCAGGCGAGAATCCGTGACACTTTTGCTCACCATTTCAGGAACAGAAAGCCCGTATCGCTGCAACAGGTAATTGATGACAATCCGCCACCAGAAAACGGTCTGTTCAAGCTGCGGATTGTCTATTCCGAAACGGTGGAAGTGGCTGAATATCTCCCCTACCTCACTCCGCATTTCAAAAACTTCCGATGCTTTTCGGTTCCGGATGATTTTGAATACCAGTTCAAATCTGCAAACCGTCAACTTTTTGATGAAATTTCACAAAAAGCCGGAGCGGATATTTTACCTGTTCTGATACGAAAAGGAGTGGTTACCGACTCCACCATTACCAATCTGATTTTCAAAAAACGAGATCAGTGGTTTACACCCACAAGCCCCTTACTGCAAGGCGTTCAGCTGCAAAAAGTTACAGAAGCATTTCCGCTACACAGAATCAAAATCCGAGAAACGGAAATAGAAACCTTTGATGCCATCTATCCGATCAATGCTCTGAATCCGTTGGGAAGTATTGCGCCGATTTTAACCAAAAATTGACCAATTACTCCCCGATGCCTTCCACCCGTTTCTCGTTCTGATAGCTCGGTATTACCTTTAAATTCCTCAGGTAATCAATCATATTTTCGGCTGTTCCCTGGAAAAGTCCTCTGCCTTCGTCTTCTTTTTCAAATTTATAAGCTGAAGCAATGTAACTGTTTACTGCAACTGAATAGGTTTTGTCCATATCAAATGCAGAACCGTCGGGATTAAAAAATTCAACATCTGCAAATTTTCCATCTGCGGAGATACGGTATTTAGTTTTCATTCCCGAAGGATAAATCGGCAGGTCTTCATCCATCGGATAGGCTACCCGATAGAGGTTTTTAATCTCGTGTCCTGTCAGGCTAAACAGTACAATTTCGTTTCCAAAGGGATCACATGAGTAGGCATCCATGATGCTGATATTTCCTTTGGGGAGATAATTGATTCGAACCCCGCCCGGATTAATAAGAGCAATATCTACACCTGTTCCAATACGCAGAGCATCGACCATCAGAAAACCTATTTGTTCATACGAAGTGAAATCAGCTTCGGCAACTGCAATTTGTTCTTTTAGCATTGGGTTGTCGTTGTATTTATCTACCATCGCCCTGAATTCCGGTTTTTCGCTTCCTTTTTTTCCAACGGTGAGCAACTGCATTTTACGGTCTATTTTACCGTCAGGTTTTACAAGTAATTTTATCAATGTCGTGTAGTTAAGTCTTCTTTCTGCCTGC
>CAYNOQ010000176.1:0-1339 GCA_964398855.1 uncultured Mariniphaga sp.
AATGAAGTAGTGGACTATAAGTAACGACACAACGAAAATAATTAATAATATGAAAACTTTGGCAGACCCCGTAACCGACATTTTACAGACCAAATGTAAATCATGTGGCGGCTATATGCACTACTCTCCGTCTGACGAGAATTTAAAGTGCGTTTATTGTGGAAATATAGGTGAGTTAGACAAAACAGCTGCCAAAATAGAGGAAAATGATTTCTTATATTGGAAGGATAGAGCTGACGAAAATACAGATGAGGAACTCGTAGAAGTTGCTGAAATAAAATGTAAACAGTGTGGAGCTACTACCACTTTGCCCGAGAATACATCGGGTGCAAAATGTGCGTTTTGTAGTACTCCGCTAATTATGAATGAAGCATCTGTGAGACGCTTTTGGCAGCCTGAATATCTGCTCCCTTTCAAGGTGACAGACAAAGAGAGCGACGCAAATTTCAGGAAATGGTTAGGCAAAAAATGGTTTCTTCCTTCGGAATTGAAGAAAGAGAAAGTCAGCGCCGACAGGTTTAAGGGGGTTTATCTCCCTTTCTGGACATACGATGCCACAACCTACACCCGATATACCGGAGAGAGAGGCATTAACCGGACAGAGAAAAGCCGGAACGCAAAGGGCGAAACCACCAACCGCACCATAACCGACTGGTACAGGGCATCCGGCGCCGTAACGCTGAATTTTGACGATATTGTGGTGCCGGCAAACAAAACGCTTCCCGCGTCAATTATGAAAAAACTCACCAACTGGGATATGGTGAACTGCGTGGGCTACCGCAGGGAGTTTTTAGCCGGCTTCATCACGGAGATTTATCAGCGCGATTTCAGAGAATCTTTCGGCGATGCCAAACAAAAAATGGATACCGTGATTGAAGATGCCATCAAAGCAGATATTGGCGGTGATGCACAACGCATCAGGTCTAAAAACAGCGAGTATGACAACCTGAAATTCAAGTTGTTGCTGTTGCCGGTATGGATCAGCGCTTTTCGCTTCAACAACAAACTCTATCAGTTTGTGATTAACGGCAGAACGGGTTTGGTGATTGGCGAATATCCGAAATCAACAAAGAAAATTGTGATGTTGGTGGCAGCAATAATTGCAGCAATTGCCGCGCTGGTTATGTTTTTGTCATAAGTTGTTGCTGATAGAAAACCAATATTAAAGCCCGATATATGCTGTCATCTTATACCCGGTTTTTTACGCTTATTTTTCTGTTTCTGTTTGGCGCATACCTCTGGAGCAGCTTCAATAAGTTAGTGAAACGCGAAGAGAGCGCCAAAGTGGCGTGGTCGCAGGTTGAAAATCAGTATCAGCGCAGAGCCGATTTGATTGCAA
>CAYNOQ010000176.1:1349-2980 GCA_964398855.1 uncultured Mariniphaga sp.
GAGCATGAGCAGGAGGCCTACACCGGAGTGATTGAAGCGCGCGCCAAAGCCATGCAGCTGAAAACCGACATAGCAAACATGAGCGATGAGCAGTTGCAGCAGTTCAGCGCGGTGCAGGCGGAGCTGGCACAGGCGGCATTCCGCCTGGTTGCCGTGGTGGAAAACTATCCGGAGCTAAAGGCAAATGATAACTTCATCATGCTTCAGGGACAGTTAGAAGGCGCCGAAAACCGCATTGCAATTGCCCGCCGCGATTTCAATGAAGCTGCAAACCGGTATAACGCCTACCGGCGCCGTTTCCCGAAAAATATCCCGGCTGCAATTTTTGGATTTAAAGCGATAAAATATTTTGAGTCAATCCCGGATGCGGATAAACCCACAGAAGTGGAATTTTAAATGGAAAGTTATATGAAAAAGCAGAAAGTCAGAAGAATTGCCGCATTAATCCTATTGGCAGGTATGATTTGCGGCTCACTTACGGCGCAAAACAACATGCGCTACAGCGTTGAAAATGTACCCAATGTGCAACTCACCGAGAGCAGGCTGTTGGTGAGCGACCCGCACAAGGTTCTGCCTGCCGACGACTATTTTGCACTGAACGCACAACTGCAGGAGCTGCGCGATTCGATGCTGGTTGAGGCTGCCGTGGTAATCATTCCCGGAATAGTTACCGAAAAGTACGGTTCTGCCAAAGATTTTGCCGGCGGTCTGTTCAACTACTGGAAGTTAGGCGACAGAAGCACCAACAGGGGTTTGCTGATTTTGCTGCTGACCGGGGAAGGGGAGCGCGAAGTGGTTTTTGAAACCGGCGACGGGCTGGAGTCGGAGCTGTCCGATGGGATGTGCAAGCTGATTCAGTCAAAAAAGATGGTTCCCTTTTTCAGGGAAGAAAATTTCAGTGCCGGGCTGATTGCCGGAGTTGATGAGGTGAGCAAGGTTCTTCGGGGACAATCGGAGTTGAGGGAAGATACCGGCTCCGCTCTCTCGGCAGGAAACTTAAAAGTGCCCTTCATCATCTGGGCGGTTCTCGGTTTTGTGGTTCTCTATTTTCTCGAAAACCGACAGCGCAAAGCACTGGCAGAGAGCGATTCCCCATATAAGGCTCTTGCCGGAATTGACCGTGCGAAAGGTATTGGTTGCGTGGCAATTGTCTTTTTTCTGCCTCAGTTTATTCTGATGGCGCTTTTTAACCGAAAGCGGAAAGCTGCAATCGGCTGCGAAAAATGCCATGCCGAAAACAGCGTTCGCCTGAAAGGCACGCCGGTTATAAAACAGCAGGCGCTGCCCGGGCAGGACGGTATGAAGGAGTACACCTTTGTTTGCGCAAAATGCGGGCACACTCACCTTGAACTGATTCCCTACACCTATGTGAAGCCCAAAGCGGAATCTTCATACAGCGACAGCACAACCACTTACCGGAGTAGCAGCAGCTCATCAAGAGGATCATGGGGCGGCGGCAGAAGTTCGGGGGGCGGCGCGTCAACAAAGTTTTGAGTAGTGAGTAGTGAGTAGTGAGTAGTGAGAAAAGAAAACTTTGTGAGACTTTGTGTTTTTGTGCCTGCCTGTCGGTAGGCAGGCTTTTGTGGCAAGGAACAAAAAGAAAATTTACCACAGAGGACACAGAGAAGCAC
>CAYNOQ010000177.1:0-2926 GCA_964398855.1 uncultured Mariniphaga sp.
CAGCATCGTCAGATCTGTCAGCATTAAATTGCACTGGGATTAAGTAGAGATTTACGATTTTAAGCATTTAGAAACCTTGGTGCCTGATACTCACATAGCCACAATAGGGGGCAATAGTTTTATTCAGCCTTCCGGCGATAAAAAACAAATCCGTTTTTTCGTCCGGTTTCGTGAATATCGGGATACTGTTCAAGGAGATGGGCACGGTGAATTTTAGTAACAAAACAGACATCCTTATCAATATCACCGGTTAAAAGCCAGTTCTCATCATAAAAGAGAGCATTCTCCGGGGGTTTGGTTTCTCCGTAAAAATAGGTGGCGTAAGACCGAAAATAGATATTTTTCAAATATACATCCTCTCCTGCTTTCGTTTTAAAAAATGTTATGAGCGCATTTTGAGAATACTTTTCAACCCGTGGTACCACAGTGAAAATAACCGATAAAGCAAAAAGCATGACAGCGCTCCAGAGATAGAGCGCCCGCCTAAGTGGCATATTTCGGTTTATCAGCGTGAAGATCAGAATCACTGCAATGAGAAAAAACAGCCCCGGCAAAAACTCAAAACCTCTCCAACCGCCGTCAGCTTTCAGGTTTTCAACGGCAAAAGCATCCTGAATCAGGTTGCTGTCAATAATTTTGTATTTGAATTTGTCGATAAATTGGAGAAACATCAGCGGCACAGAGACCAAAACTGAAAGAGCGACAATCAGCACTGACATCCATTTCTTCCAGGATTTTGTATCGAAGTAAGCGCTGTAAACAAAGGCAGCTGCAAGAAAAGTGATCGGGAAATAGGCTAAAGATGAGTAGTGTACAATCTTTGTTTTCACTATGGAAAAGAGAATCAACACAACCCAAAACAGAATTATCATCCATTTTTTCATCTCCTGATAATGGATTTCTTCGGAATGCTCTTTTTTAAAACCGCCTAACGCCAAAATGGAAGACGGGAAAACACCGAAAAAGAGCACTACAAAATGGTAGCCGAAGAAACCGCCATGACCGGCATCACGGGTTTGAAAAAGTCGCACCTGATAGACCATAAATTCCACTACTGTACTCCAGTTACCACTTAAAATCTGCACGAGAAACCAGAAGCCTCCCACTAACGCCAAAACAGCAAAATACACCGCAACATCAGCAAACCGCACCCTGATCCGAAATTTTTTCCGGATTAAAAAGACTCCGCCGGTGAGCGCTATCAGTAAAAATCCTACAGGTCCCTTGGTGAGCACTGCCAGTCCGCTGAAAAGCCCCGAAAGGGCAATATTTCGTATTTTCTGCTCACTTTCAGGAGTGGTATACAGCATGAGATACCAGATACTCAGAAAGATAAAAAGATTAAACCAGGGGTCAATAATTCCAGTTTTAAAATAGAAAAAGGGTAACACAGAGCCGGCATAAGCAAACACCCACAAAAGTCCGAACAGGTTATCGCGCATCTTTTTGCCTAAATTGAAAATAACGAGCAGGGTAACAATTCCGCAGACGGCATTCGGAAACCGGGCAGCAAACTCATTAACTCCAAACAGTTTCATGGAAAGAACCTGCATCCAGATAAAGAGTGGCGGCTTTTCATGAAACGGCAGAAAATTGATTTGAACCGTAAGATAGTCACCGGTAACAATCATTTCGCGGGCTGATTCTGCAAAATTGATTTCGTCCCAGTCAAACAGATGCACACCACCCAAAAACGGGATGAACAGCAGCGCTGCAATGGTAGCAATGAAAACCCTGATTGTTAACGGATTGAGCCGGTTAATTTTCTCATGCATGGGTTACGAACTTTTTCATAAACAGATGTTTGTCTAACCAGGGTGCTCCCCGGTTTTGCATATACTGAAATGAGATCAGCATAAGCGGTACGGAAATTAATGCACCGGCTGTCAGGTCAATCATAAAATGCTGCGATAAGTAAATCCTTGAATAAGAAACAAATGCAGCTGTAAAGAAAAAAAGAAGTTTTACAGGATTGCCTCTAACTAACAGCGCCAGCATTAAAAAAACACTAAAGGCAACAGCAGTATGCCCGGACGGGAAACTATTGATGCTGTGCACCTTAACACCTTCTACAAAATGAAGATTATACGTTTCGTACATACTGAAATATTTCATTGGGCGGTAAACTCCCGGCAACAAAACCTTTTTAATCAAATTCACTACTCCCGCAGCGAGCAGGCTGCCCGATAAAAATGCAAAAAAATAGCGGTATCGCACAAAAAGAAGAAAAACGGCAACCACAAAAATCATCACTCCATCGCCAAGCCAGGTGGCATATTTAAAAAACCGATCAAAAAAAGGTGAGTTTGCCCTGTTTATCAGAATGTGCAGTTCCGGCTTACTGAACAGCAACAGCAATGTGATGCAGACAAGAATAAAAAACGTAAAAGGCAACAAAAACCATCTATTTTGCCAAATTGTTTTCTTCATAAATGTTAATTTTATAAGATGGTAAAATTCATCAAAAAATCTGAAAGCGCAATATTAGATAAAAACCGTCAATCCGGTATGGTTTTGCAATGACTTCGGATAAAACATATATTTGGAAAATATTGTAACGACCTGTTTGCAAACAAGTATTGCATTAAAACTCAAGAGAATTTACCGCAGAGAGCACTGAGAAACACAGAGAAAAATCAGGTTAGATTGTCGTCCAATCTTCGATAACAATTCCATCTAACCGTTCAAAATCGCTTATGTTTCTCGTCACTAATATCAGATTATTATGAATAGCAGTTGCTCCGATAAGTAGATCAAAGTCGTCTAAAATATTACCTTTTGCTTTTAGGCGGGCTTTCTCTTTTGCGTATATATCAAGTGCCGGAAAAATTGGAAGGGTATCAAATTTGGTTTGAAGTTCTTTGATGTTTTTTCTATTCCTCTCTTTTTGAACACTGTTTTCAGCGCCAAATTTCAATTCTGCAAT
>CAYNOQ010000178.1:0-2847 GCA_964398855.1 uncultured Mariniphaga sp.
GCTTTGCTCCACAGGATACCTTTGAAAATGAAAATCAAAAGTATCCCGTTTCACTCCGGCGGTTCCAAATGTTATATCGCAGATTTTTTTATTGCGAACAGCTTCAAAAACCTGTTTTGGCACACCGGAATCGGTAAAAGGAAATGAGAATGCTTTTACCCTGGGTTTCACCAGCTCATCAATAATTGCCATACTTTTTCGTATTTCATCAACCTGTTCTTCTGCAGAAATTTTCCAGAACTCAGCATGTGAGTGGCTGTGCGCACCAATGGAAAATCCACCGGACATCAATTTCTTAACTTGTTCTGATGTAAGATAGGGCTGTTGTTTTTTCAAAAAATCCATAAAATCAATTCCTAACTTTTCTGCGGCTCTGTCCAAAATATCGGACTGCGAAATTCCGGCAGCCAAAACTCTTTTTCCGGCAAGTCCGTTTTCAGCCAAAAACTTCTCAGTTTCTGTATCAGATTTTTCATATAGTTTGCTTAAAATCAGGCTCGCTTTATATCTGTGAAACAGCGCTTTGTTGTCAATAAAAGCAGTATTCAGGAAAAATGTGGCAGGTATCCCCTTTTTGAGTAAAATGGGTGCAATCACCTCTGCACATTCGCGCAATCCGTCATCAAAGCTGAGGTGAAACACTTTTTTTTCGGAAAAACTTCCCGAAGTCAGCTCTTCTATTGAAACCGGAATAAAATATTTCAGGAAAGAATCAAGCTCTTTTTCAAATTGAGCCACATTCCGGTAGGGATAATTTAAAATGTACGGCAGTTTTTCATTGCTCACCGTGTGGTAGAAAGGCAAAAAAACGGGCGTATTCATTCTGAAAAGCTGTTTTGCAGGGCAAAAATACCCGATCTGTCTGCTTATAAAGCGGGGAATTTTTCTCATCCTGTCACTCCTTTCGCCCATTTAATCGCGCGCGGCAGACGGTTTATCCGCAATTGTCCGTAAACCTCCGGCGTTGCGCCAAATCCTTTAAAGAATCGTGCAATTCCGGGAACCATCGAACCTTCAAAATCGAGAATCAGGTTTTTGCCGGCAGCATTTTTCAGCAACCGGTCAATTAAAAAAAACATTGCCCGAAGTTCTTTTCCCTCATCGCTCGAAACTGCATTCATATATATCAGCCGGTTTTTCCACCTGCAAAAAAAGGCGGCTGCGCACAAATTGTTTTCGGAAGAATAAACCCCGATAATTTCGCCAAAGCCTTTGTGAACCGAGTAGGCAATGATACTTTTCAACTTTTGCATGTTTTGCTTTGAAATTTTTCCTGCAGGATTTTTCATTTTAAAAGCCAAAAAATCTTCCTGCGGAATTCCCTCAGCATAATTGAGCCTGTTTTTTGATGCCTTTACAATATTTCGCCGGGTGTTTTCAGAATAGGCTGAACTCACATTCCGATAGTCCGCCCCGGTGGTTTGCAGCAAAAAATTATTTCGCGGGAAAAAGCTTATGCCTTTCATATTTTTGGGCGGAGTGTTTTCCGCATTGAGCTGAATATCGCCATAGATAAACTTCGCCTCAAGTCTTTGATAAAATTTCTGTCCGATTTCTGCCGGCGGTGATGAAAAAATGCCAAGTTGCTGGCAATAAATTGGGTGAAACAGATAGAATATTCCAAATTTTCGTTTTACGGGAAGCGGCATCACAAAATCGTAGTCTCCCCAAACTAAAGCATCCCAATATCCGGCAGTGCGGTCTAAAAACCAGCTTAGCGCATAAACCCGGCTGTTGGACGCTTCACTGACGCAACGATCCCATTTGACGTAGTCAATTTCATCATGCTTCACATATTTCAAAAACTCACCGTTGTGCATTTGTCCACTTAAATCCCGATTCATTCATTCTTATAAAAACATCACGAAAACCCTTCCAGTTGCCCAAATCATTCAATGATTCATTATGCCAGATTGCGGAGAAAGTTCCGCCGGTCTTTCTCACTTCCCGCATCAGCTTTTTCGTTTCAAGCCAGGCTTCGTCCGGCGAAATTTTCATGTAGGTCTGAAACCCGACATCCATCACCTGAAACGGAATAATCTTCAACAAAGTCTCTTTTTCCTCTTTTAAATCATAAAAAAAGTAGGGTATGCAAATTCCGGCACGAAAACCCGGTTGCGAAGGGTATCCCATAGAGTAATCTTCCCGGATTCCGGCTTTAATCAGGTTCCTGTAGGTTTCCGGGAAGTTTAGCCGCAGAAAATGCTGGCGGCTTTTTCGGATTTCCTTCCCCGTAATTTCCTCAAGTCTTCTGATTTCCTTATTAAGAACTTCCTCCGCTCCATTTTCAGAAGAACGAAATGAAGGATGAACACCAACCGCATATTTTGAAGAAATACCGGCAATCAGCTTTTGTAGGTTTCTGTTTTTCCAGTGAATATTTTTGTCGAATTTCCCGCAATCTCCCAACAGAAAGAAGAACAGCGCTTTATTTTCATTCCCCTGAAAAATTTTATCAATAAACGCATAGGTATCATAAGGGTCTTTTTCCCTTTTCGACCACACTTTCAACCGATTTTTAACTTCGGTAGAGTTGAACCTTAACAACGCTTTTCCCATTGCACCACAACTGCGGAAAAGCCCTTTATAGGAAAATGCCCAGGCATTGTCAACGTCTATGGTGCTGAGAAATTCAAATTTCGGTTCGGGAAAACTGATTTCGGGAAAAGATTTTTTCATCAGCTCTGCCAGCATGTTTGCCCAGATGTTAACCACCGGCTTTTTGAGCAATTCATTTTTGAAAAGAATGCTCTCTTCGGCAGGAAAACGGTTGAATCTGTCCCGCTTTTCACTCAGATACTCTTCAAAACGGGTAACCAAATAAAAAGAAGCAGCCAGCGGGTCAAA
>CAYNOQ010000179.1:0-2831 GCA_964398855.1 uncultured Mariniphaga sp.
CATAAAAAAAGCTCCGCCTTACGTAACGGAGCTCTTTTATAGAAGGTTTTCCTTCAATTATGTTACTGCCATAAATTTCAGGTTGAATGAACCGGATTTAAGCTCTTTGGTTGAGGTTTCGTCTTCATCTTTACAGGTAGCAGTGAAAGTACCGGTTATCTTCGTGTCGGTCAATTCCGTTATGGTTATTTCACCTGCAACGCTTCCATCCCATGGTGCTGTCCATGTGGTTATTTTCGGATTGGTCGGGTCGGACAGGCTGATTTCAGTTTCCATATAGGTAATAATAACACTGGCATTGAGACTGCCGCCAATTTGGTAAGTTCCCGGTTCAGTAATGCCATTCAGGTTTATGGTAATTGACTGGCTTGATGTTCCGGCTGTGCTTCCTGTCATATTGATTACGGTTAAGCTTCCGACACTGGTTTTTGTTGCAAAGGTTGCCCCCGGAATAGCTGAAGATTTAAAACTCTTTCCGCTAACGGATGCCTGAATGGTTCCTTCGGCTGCTGAGCCTTTCAAATCACTGTCATCTTTTTTGCAACCGGTAAAAATGAGCAGGGATAAAAATATCCCCAATGAAATGTTTTTTAATAAATTCATTTTCTAAGATTTAAATTGTTACTAAATAAATTAAGAGATTAATATCCTTTTAAACGAAATTATTTTTGAAATGTTTTGATGAAACTCTATTTTACACTTTTTTTTCGGGGAAAGGGAATAATTGTCTTTGATGAAAAAAATCCTGAAAGTTTATTCCAATTTTGCAGAGAATAAGCGTAAATTGTGCATTTTTAAATAAAAAACCATGAAAAGAGTATTTCTGACAGTATTTTTTTGTGTTATCCTGATCGGTTTACGTTCCCAGACATTTCCACAGCGCGAAAACACCCTGCGGCTGATGTGTTACAATATCCATCATGGCGAAGGAATGGATAAAGTGATGGACATTGAGCGAATCGGTCGTCTGATTATGGAAATTAATCCCGAAGTGGTTGGTTTGCAGGAGATAGACAGCATTGTGAACCGAAGCGGCAATATCGATATTATGAAGCTGCTTGGGGAACAGACCGGAATGTATCCGACTTTTGGTTTTTCGATTTATCACGACGGTGGAAAATACGGAAACGGGATGCTGACCCGCGAAAAGCCGCTGAGCGTGAAGAAAATTCCGCTACCGGGTGCTTCCGAAGCCCGCACGGCGCTCATTGTTGAACTCGACCGGTATGTGGTGATAAACACCCATTTGTCATTAACCAACGAAGAACGCACAGAATCTGTAAAAATTATAACAGAAGCAGCCAAACTGTATGACAAACCGGTTTTTCTGATGGGTGATCTGAATGCAAGACCGGATTCGGAGCCGATTCAGTATTTGCTGAATGACTGGGAGATTCTTTCCGACCCGAAAGCGCCCACCTTTCCGTCCGGTGAACCTAAAGTAACCATTGATTATGTTTTAGGCTATAAAGCCAAAGGTGAAACTTATGCGAAATTTCGTGCACATGTGATTGAAGAAAAAGTTGCTTCCGACCACAGACCACTGTTTGTGGATGTCAGAATAAAAACCCCTGCTTCGCAGGTGATGCGCACAATTCCTTATCTGCAAAATCCGGGAACAACGGAAATGACCGTTATGTGGCTTACCAATGTGCCGGCAAGAAGTTGGGTTGAATACGGAACCGACCCTGCCAATTTAAAACGGGCGCGCACTTTTTCAGAAGGTGAAATGGTTGCCAACAACAAAATTAACCGCATTCACTTAACCGGTTTAAAACCGGGCACCAAATATTATTACCGTGCCGTTTCGCAGGAAACAACAAGATACTCAAGCTATTACAAAGAGTTTGGCGACACTGTAAAAACCGAGCTGAAATCATTCACCACCTGGAGCAATGAGATTAAAGATTTTCGGGTGATTGTTTACAACGACATTCACAGCAACATGAAAATGTTTGATAAACTGCACGCGCTGATAGACGATAAACCTTATGATCTGGTCATATTCAATGGTGACTGTTTTGATGATGTGGAAGTGGAAAACGATATTGTCGGGCGGCTGACAACCTATACGCCCAAAATCAGAAGCGATGAAATTCCTTCTGTTTTCATTCGTGGAAACCATGAAACACGTGGTGAATATTCACAGCATTTATGGGATTATTTAGGCAGAATGGGCGGCAAATCATACAGCGCCTTTTCATTGGGCGACACCCGCTTTGTGTTGTTAGACTGCGGCGAAGACAAGCCCGACGATCATTGGGTTTACTACGATATGAACGATTTTACAAGCCATCGGCTTGGTCAGGCAGAATTTTTAAAAAATGAACTGAAATCTAAAGCTTTCAAAAAAGCGAAAAAGCGAATTTTAATTCATCATATTCCTATTTTTGGAAGAATAGCCGACAGTTATAACCCGTGTGGCGAGTTGTGGGGACCTGTTCTTGCCAAAGCTCCGTTTAATGTTTCACTGAATGCGCATACTCATCGTCATCAGGTGATTGAAAAAGGGGAAGCAGGTAACAATTTTCCGATTATCATCGGCGGTGGCAACCGAGAACCTCACGGAACAGTGATGGTGCTTGACAAAAAAGGCGATACATTAAAACTGGAAGTGTGGAATGCTGCCGGCGAAAAACTGGTTGACCGGGAGTTGTAGTTCAGGAGAAGTCTCCCCCCTGCCCTTTCAGGGCGTAACATCAACTGCATCAATAACCCAAGGCGTTGCCATTGGGCTAAAATAAGCTGGGCTTTCAGCCCGAAGATTAAAAACAACTACAAAACAAGCAAATGCAACCTGCCTGCCCCGGTCAACTCGGGATCAGCATCGT
>CAYNOQ010000180.1:0-2827 GCA_964398855.1 uncultured Mariniphaga sp.
TAAAATAAAAATGAAGAATGAATCATATATTATTTGTTAGTGGCGGTGAACTGGTGATCGTGATGTTGCTGGCGCTGCTTCTTTTTGGCGCCAAAGCCATTCCCGACATTGCCAAAACCTTAGGTAAGGGAATGCGTGAATTCAGAAAAGCAACCAACGAAATAAAGCGTGAGATTGAAGATCACACTTCTGATTTTCAGCATGATATTGATGATATAAAATCAACCATCAACCGGGAGACCAACCAGATTAAAAAGGATATTGACCGGGTTTCGTCGGCAGTAACACGCGAAGCAGAAGAAATCAGTAAAGATCTGGACAAAAGTCTGGATGACCTTTCCAAGCCGCCGGAAAGCAAAGATGAGCCGAAGGATAGCAGCGCTGAAACCGAAGAAACCGGTGTTGAGCAGAAAGAGAGCGGCGCTGATGAATACGAAAATTATTATGACTACCCACAGGATTAACAGACCATTTAATTGATTCAGGTTAAGGACATAAAAAAATCATTCGGCACGCTTCAGGTTTTAAAAGGTGTAAATCTGGAAGTTCCGCCGGGAAAAATATACTCTATTGTTGGCGCCAGCGGCGCAGGAAAAACCACACTGCTTCAAATAATCGGAACCCTGAGCAAACCGGATAGCGGAGAAATTTTCTATTCAGGAAAAAATATTTCCGGCTTATCTGAAAAGCAACTCTCCAAATTCAGAAACAGCGAAATCGGGTTTGTTTTTCAATTTCACCATTTGCTGCCTGAGTTCACTGCTTTAGAAAATGTTTGCATTCCCGCATTTATTGCGCAACGCCAGCGTTCGGAAGCCGAAAAGGAAGCCGTGAGGCTGCTGCAATATCTTGGACTTACCGATCGGCTTCATCACAAGCCATCCCAACTTTCGGGCGGTGAAAAACAGCGGGTTGCCGTTGCCCGCGCACTCATCAACAAACCTTCGGTTGTGCTTGCCGACGAACCTTCCGGAAATCTCGATTCCGCAAACCGCAACGATCTGCACGAACTGCTGTTTCAGCTTCGTGACGACTTCGGACAAACGTTTCTCATCGTCACCCACGATAGCCATTTTGCCGAGCGGTCAGACAGAATTGTCAACATTAAAGATGGCGTGATTGAAGGAAGCTGAGCTAAAATGGAACTGACCGAATTGAAAGATTTTTTAGACGAAAAAGCAGCGAAATATAATCGTCCCGATTTTATTTCAACCGACCCCATTCAGGTTCCCAAACAGTTCAGCCGGAAAGAGAATATTGAAATTGCCGCACTGCTCACCGCGACCATTTCATGGGGAAACCGCCCTGCAATAATCAAAAATGCACTCCGCCTGATGAAACTCATGGATAACCGTCCTTTCAATTTTATTCAGGAAAGTTCCTCTTCCAATTTATCGGCGTTAAGCTCTTTTGTACACCGCACATTTAACGGCAACGACTGCATCTATTTTGTCCGTTCGCTGAAAAATATTTACCGGAATCACGGCGGTTTGCAGCAGGTTTTTGAAACCGGTTTTCAAAACGGGCATTCTATAAAGTCTTCACTGGCACATTTCCACAAAATATTTTTTGAAATTCCCGGAGAGCGAACCCGCAAGCATATTGCAAATGTTGAAAAAAATGCTTCTGCAAAACGGTTGAATATGTTTTTGCGCTGGATGGTCCGTTCTGATAACCACGGGGTTGACTTCGGGCTGTGGAAAGGAATTCCTGCATCTGCGCTCATGCTGCCTTTGGATGTTCACACGGGAAATACAGCCAGAAAGCTGGGATTGCTGAAACGCAAACAAAACGACTGGAAAGCTGTGGAGGAAGTTATGGAAACACTTCGCAGGTTTGACCCGACTGACCCGGTAAAATATGATTTTGCCCTTTTTGGTTTAGGAATCTTTGAAAAATTCTGAAATGGCAAAAAACAACTATTTCCGGTTTAAGCAATTTCTAATTAATCAGGAGCGCGCTGCAATGAAAGTTGGAACCGACGGCGTTTTATTGGGTGCATGGGCAAATGTTGCAGGCGTTTCAAAGATTTTGGATATCGGTGCCGGAACCGGACTGATTGCGCTGATGATGGCGCAGCGTAGCAAGGCAAAAATCACCGGCATCGAGATTGAGAAGAATGCTGCCGAAGAAGCAGCGAAAAATGTAAGTGGCTCTCCCTGGAAAAATCGTGTCAAAATTCAAAATATTTCGTTTCAGGATTTCGTGAACTCTTGTTCGGAACTTTTTGACCTTGTGGTTTCCAATCCCCCGTTCTTCACCAAAAGCCGGAAACCCGAAAGCGCCCATCTGGCAGCGGCTAAACACGATGATCTGTTACCCCTGCCCTTTCTTGTGCAAAATGTTGGGAAATTGCTCTCCGAAAATGGCAGATTTGCAGTTATTATTCCCGCCGGGGCGGCAAATGATTTTTTAAAAAATGCCGAAAATGCCAGGCTGTTCTTAATCCGTGAAACAGCAGTTCGCCCAAACAATCTGAAAAAGGTTCATCGCTATCTGATGGAGTTTTCCAAAAAAGAGAGCGAGCCGGAAAAAGACAACCTCAACATTCACACCGATGACGGCACCGATTTTACCGAATCCTACAAAATGATAACCCGCGATTTTTATCTGAATTTTTGATATAGTGCTGCCCGCCGGACAGAAGCTTTGCAACTACTCTGCAACCATAGGCTTACATACGCTGGCGCGGTTTGCAAACCGTGTCTTGCTTTGCAAAAGCAAAAAATTTGTTGATTATCAACGAAAACGCTGAAGATTTAATCTGCCCTTTCAGGGCGCTTTTTACTTTTTATTTCCTTATCCCAAGGCGTTGCCATTGGGCTGA
>CAYNOQ010000181.1:0-2778 GCA_964398855.1 uncultured Mariniphaga sp.
TACTTAGAATTCAGAAGGTGGACTATTCCAGTAATTCTCTGGGGATTCAGCCTGACCTTAACAGTAATTCTGGTATTAAATAGTAATTCTCATAAAAACAACTTCTTCTTTGCTTTCTGGATAGAGAGCTGCTCTGCCTTTCCCCTGATTTTTTATTGTCTAAATGTTTATGTAAAATCGATTGGGTTTTGATGAGAGTTTATGTCTTATACTATAATGAACTGAGCAAAAAATCATCTGAAAATCACTTTTAGAAAACGAATATCAACTGAATTGGAACTCATTCGCCTCCACGGATAATTCATGGTTTTGAGAAAATAGACTCATCAAATTTTTCGTCAAATTTCACCTCTTTAAAAACGATGGTTGCCTTTCCCATGGGCGACACTGTTTCAATAGCTGATGCAATCATTATCCCGTCAAAATCTTTATATTCTCCAAAATTTTGCTCAATCTCAAACTCCTGTCCCTGCGCCTCAATTTTAGCTTTCACTTTTATTAGCATGAAGCTTTTTGCGTCGATATAGAGATTTTTTGCATTCCCGTCTTTTCCGGTGAGTCTAATGTTAAATGCAGGTGCTCCGTCAAGATTAACCTTTCCGAGCAAAGTTGCCGTAAATCCTTTTTCCTTGTAATTGTACAGCTCTCCGTCGATATTAGCCTGCTCCATTGCCTGATCGAGTTCCGCTCCGGATAAATCCTGCGGTTCGGAACTAACCCACGGTACAACCATCTGCCCTTTTTCGCCATCGAAAGTCTGAACCATTTTCTTTCCCTGCAGCTCCATCTCCATCCGAAATTTGTTGGGACGCTTGACTTTCATCTCCATCGGAATTTCCATTCCCATTTGTTGTACAGCTGCTTTTATGGAAAAAGTTTGCTTCTCAATAAGTTTTTCCTGTCCGACAGCCTTAAAATGGCTCTCTAAAACCTGCTCCAACGTTTGGGCAGTCAGATAATTGACTGACAGTAAAAGGGGAAAAACAATTGCAAAAATTCTTGATTTTTTCATCATTGAAGTTTTTTTTAATAATCAGAGTTCAAAATAAGCAAACAATTTTGAGCTATTGCTATTTTTTGGCAAAAAACTCTTTTCAAAACGAATCCAGCCTGCCTTTATTAAAATTGTGTCATTTCATTAAATATGCCCCGCTCTGTTACCGTTTTTCGGAATATCGGCAGATAATGAATTTCTTTGTACATATATTTTTATTTGCTAAAGGAAATGGGTTTAATTTTCCGACATTTGCATAAAATTGAATATCATCATTATGAGCAGGAGTTACAATAAAGGCAGAGCAGGAAACCGGCGTACCGGATTAGCAGGTCGGCCGGCGCAGGGGCGTCCGGCAAAGGGAAAGAAAGTGATTGTCCTCAAAAAAAGGGAGAAGCCCGTTTCACCAAGAGAGAAGCCGGTTATCCGAAGAAGTACACAAAAAAGAGCTGCCGACACTGAAATGCGGCTGAACAGATTTATTGCCAATGCCGGCGTCTGTTCGCGCAGAGATGCCGACAAATATATTGTAGCGGGGTTGGTAACGGTTAACGGGAAAGTTGTTTCCGAACTGGGTGTGAAGGTAAAAACAACCGATGATGTTCGTTTTGACGGAAGAAGACTCATCCCTGAAAAGAAGGTCTATCTGGTACTGAACAAGCCGAAGGACTATGTTACCACAACCGATGACCCGCATGCCGAACAGATGGTGATCGATTTGGTGAAAAATGCCTGTCCCGAACGGATTTATCCGGTAGGGCGGTTGGACAAGTCAACAACCGGAGTTTTGCTTTTTACCAATGACGGGGAGATGTCCGACAGGCTGACCCATCCCAGCCACAAAGTGAAAAAGATTTATCATGTTACGCTTGACAAGCCGCTTACCAAAAATGACATGCTTAAAATTGCCGAAGGAATTGAGCTTGAAGATGGGTTCATTGCTGCGGATGAAATTAACTATGTTGAAGGGAAAAAATCTGAAGTTGGTCTGGAAATTCACTCCGGGCGAAATCGCATTGTGCGCCGTATTTTTGAGCATCTTGGTTACAAGGTGAGAAAACTTGATCGCGTATTTTTTGCCGGAATCACCAAGAAAAATGTTTCCCGCGGAAAATGGAGATTTCTCTCAGAGAAAGAAGTACAGTTTCTGAAAATGAAATAGATTCTGCTCTCAGACCTGAAGGTGCTGACAGATTTATAAATACTGCAAATCCACAACTAACAGCCCCGACCAGCTCGGGGTTTACGTTGAACAAAAGTATATTTTTTCTATTTTCCCTGAGAGGAAGTTAGATAACTCCTCTTATCTCACTACTCACTACTCACTACTCACTACTCACTACTCAAAGTCTTGATTCTAATCTACTTATACGCTTGTATCAAAATCTCAAGGATTTTTTTGCCGGCTGCGGCAACGCTTGTTCCGGGACCGTAAACTGCCACTGCACCAGCATCATAGAGAAACTGATAGTCTTGCGCCGGAATTACTCCGCCCACGATAACCATAATGTCATCGCGCCCCAGTTTTTTCAACTCATCGATAACTGCGGGCACAAGGGTTTTGTGTCCTGCTGCCAGCGACGAAACGCCCAACACGTGCACATCATTTTCCACTGCTTGCTTGGCTGCCTCTTCCGGTGTCTGGAACAACGGACCCACGTCAACGTCAAAACCAAGGTCGGCATATCCGGTGGCTACCACTTTGGCGCCGCGATCGTGCCCGTCCTGGCCCATTTTTGCAACCATGATGCGCGGCTGGCGTCCCTGCATTTCAGCAAACTGTT
>CAYNOQ010000182.1:0-2742 GCA_964398855.1 uncultured Mariniphaga sp.
GAAACCGGTCTGAGAATGTACACAAACTCATTTTATGATAATTTTCCGAATCGCACGACAATTTATTCCAACTCCTATTACATTGCTGTTAACTCGGTGATTAAATATTTCACTGAAGGTGGCTATAGCCCGGAAGAAAGCGGCGGATGGGGCTGGGGCGCATTGCGCAATATCAACTATTTTATAGAGAACTGTACGGATGAAGCTGTTCCGCTCGATATTCGGAACAACTATATCGGAATTGCAAGGTTCTTTCGCGCAAATTTCTATTATGAAAAGATGCAACGCTTTGGAGATGTTCCGTGGATTGACCATCCGTTAGATGTTGCCGATCCGTTGTTGTACGCCGGACGCGACAGCCGGACAATGATTGCTGAAAAAATTAAGGAAGACCTTGACTTTGCCATTGCAAATATCAAAGTGAAACGCGATCCAAGCGGCTCAACAGTTACCTCCTCAATGGCAGCAGCTTTGAAATCGCGCGTATGCCTTTGGGAAGGCACTTTCAGAAAATATCACACGGAAGCCGGATTGCAAGCCTCTGCCAACGAATGGCTGCAGGAATCGGTATCAGCCTCCCAATATGTGATGGATGCAGGGTATTCAATTTATACCGGTGATGGTGCCGATAAATCATACCGCAAACTATTTATCAGCAAAACCCCCGTTTCAGAAGAAGTAATCTATGCAGTTACTTTCAGCAGCTCGCTGGGAGTAGTTCACTCGGGAAACCGCAGCTGGACCTCTGTTACTTTAGGTTCCTGCCCCTCTTTAACCCGTTCATTCGTGAACACCTACCTGAAACTTGACGGAACACCTTTCACGGATAATCCCGATTATGCAACCATGTCTTTCCCCGAAGAGTGCGTTGACCGCGACAAACGGCTTTCACAAACTGTTATGACTCCGGGATTTACACGTATTTCCGGCGGGCAAGTTGTAGAAACAGCACCCAACTATGCGTATGCAATTACAGGCTACCACACCTGCAAATTCACGCTGGACGACATGCAGTTTGACAACGTGGATGTTTGCGACAACAATGTGATTTTGTACCGCTACGCCGAAATATTACTCAACTATGCAGAGGCAAAGGCAGAATTAGGTACACTCACTGATGAAGATTGGGCAAAAACCGTTGGAAAGCTCCGCGAAAGAGCAGGTATTACAGGTGGTTTAACCAAAAAACCAACCGTTGTAGATACCTATCTGCAGCAGCGTTTCTTCCCCGGAATCAGCAATCCTGAGATTCTTGAAATCCGCCGTGAAAGAGCCATTGAACTCTCTTTCGAAGGTTTCTCCTGGCCCGATATCTGTCGCTGGAAAGTTGGCGAACTGGTTACACAGGTATGGGACGGCATTTATGTGCCCGAACTTGATGTTCCCTATGACATGAACGGTGACGGCAAACTTGACGTTTGTTTCACCAAAGACTTAAATCCCGATAAGGTGCCGGGTGTTTATTACCTTTATGTGGGTGAAAAATTAGCAAGCGGCGCCACAAACAATGCCCAGTTAGGCAGCGACGGTCATTCGTTAGTGTTTATGAAAGACCAGATCAGAACATGGAACGATAAATTGTATTTCTACCCGATTCCTGCCGTGGATCTGGTGAAAAATCCCGCTTTGGGACAAAACCCGGGATGGTAAATTGAAATCTTTAATCAATCTGTAAAATAGGTTTTCTAATAGGTTTCAGTAAAAACACATTAGATTTTTAAAATACAGGTGTCGGTTGATAAACGGGAATTTCTCCGGAATTTTGACTGACACCTGTTTTTTTACAGCACGTCTCCTATTGTAAAAACATCGGCAGATTATTGCTTTTTGCATAATATTCGTTTTTTCATTCCGGTTCACTGACCATTCCTGAAAATTTTTATAATTTTGCAACACTTTTTTCGAACCATGGGCTGGAGAGCAAAATATGATGTAGAATTTAAAGGCCTTAAAGAAGGTCTTCACGAGTTCGAGTTTGAAATTCAGAACAAGTTCTTTGCGCATTTTGAACAGGAGCTGGTCAGTGTTGGAGATGTGAAGGTGAAAGTAACTCTCGAAAAGCGGAGTTTATTCATGAAACTGCATCTTGCGCTGAAAGGTTGGGTGGAACTCACCTGCGACCGTTGTCTTGAAAATTATCATCAGGGTATTAAGTTGAAAACTGAACTTTTTGTCAAATTTGGTGAGAATGAACTTGAAGACAACGAAATCATCTGGGTTTCACCCGAAGAGCATCGCATCAATCTGGCTCAGCTAATTTATGAATACATCGTTTTAAGCATTCCCATCCGGCATGTGCATCAGGACAAGAACGGAGTCAGCGGGTGCAGCCCCGAAATGCTTAAAATGTTGAAAGAGTTTGAAACCACAAAGGAAAAAGAAGAAGAAAAGGAGCAAAAAACCGACCCGCGATGGTCCGCTTTAAAAGACTGGAATAATAATTAAAAATGAAATATTATGGCACACCCAAAAGGTAAAACATCAAAAACAAGAAGGGATAAGAGACGCACGCATTACAAAGCTGTTCTTCCCACGCTTGCAACCTGCTCAAATTGCGGAACAACCGTTAAATATCACCATATCTGCCCCGAGTGCGGATATTACAGAGGAAAACAGGTTATTGAAAAAGAGATTGCAGTTTAAATGCACAAGCCGGTCAAAACATGACCGGCTTTTTTGTCACCGGAAGCTTAGCTGAAATGGCATGAATGAATAGCTTGTTCAGAAAGAAAAGCAGGAAGG
>CAYNOQ010000183.1:0-2536 GCA_964398855.1 uncultured Mariniphaga sp.
GGTACCCAAGGCGTTGCCATTGGGCTGAATTGATTTGCCCTTCCAGGGCGTTTTTTGTTTTACGTTAATCTGAATGCCGGTGTTATACCTTATTTCCCCAATTTTCCGATTGTAAACTCATGTTTGCGTAAAAATGATTGCAGATTATATTCCCAAATCGCAAATTATTATAATATTTCTCGATTTGAATCGAAAAATATTATGTGCATGTTGAGTTTAAATAGTATATTTTAATTCGGAAATCAACTATCCCCGCAACTGGAACGCTCATATTTTTCCATCAGATCGCTGAGCAGAAGAAGGGTTTTCATGTCGTCAATGGTTTTTTCGCGCATTTCACACAACTCCACAAACAGGTGGAGTGCGCTTCTGTAATCTTCTTCTGATTTTATCTCGGTAACTCTGTGCATGTTTTTCTAATGTGCATCCAGCCAATTGCCGGCGTTATTCATTTCAACGGTTAAGGGCGCCCCAAGTTCAACAGCTTGTTCCATTCCGGTTTTAACAATCCGCTTCACTTTCTCCAATTCGGGTTGATAGACATCAAAATCCAGCTCATCATGAACCTGCAAAACCATTTTTGTTTGCAGGTTTTCATTTTCAAACTCTTCGTAGATATTAATCATAGCAATTTTAATTATATCAGCAGCCGAGCCCTGAATCGGTGCATTGATGGCGTTTCGTTCCGCCATGCCACGCACTACCGCATTGGCTGAATTTATGTCATTTAAATAACGTTTGCGTCCTTTAATTGTTTGCACATATCCATTTTTTCCTGCCAGCTCAATCTGTTTGTCCATAAAAGTTTTAACGCCGGGAAAATTTTCAAAATAGCCGTCAATCAGCTGCTTGGCTTCGGAGCGGGAAATATTCAGTCTTTGAGACAGTCCGAAAGCTGAAATACCGTATATGATTCCGAAATTTGCGGTTTTGGCTTTTCTCCGCATGTCGGAAGTAACTTCTGACTCAGACACTTTGTAAATTTTTGCAGCGGTGATGGTGTGAATATCCTTTCCTTCTCCGAATGCTTTGAGCATATCGGCATCCTTGCTCAGGGCAGCCATTATGCGCAGCTCAATCTGTGAGTAGTCGGCAGAGAGAAAAGTGTGATTTTCATCCGAAGGAATAAATGCCCGTCTGATTTCACGCCCGTTTTCATCGCGGATAGGAATATTTTGCAGGTTGGGATTCACAGAACTCAGGCGCCCGGTTGCCGTAACTGCCTGGTTGTATGAGGTGTGAACTTTGCCGGTTTTGGGGTTTACCAGTTCAGGGAGCGCTTCCACATAAGTGGAGAGCAGTTTTTTAAGACTGCGAAATTCCAATACTTTGTTGATAATGGGATGCTTGTCAGTCAGTTTAATCAGTACCTCTTCCGCTGTGGAATATTGTTTGGTTTTAGTCTTTTTTATATTGCCGGAAGAGATTTTCAGTTTCTCAAAAAGAATTACCCCAAGCTGTTTTGGCGAAGCAATATTGAACTCTTCCCCGGAAAGCTCGAAAATTTCTTTTTCCACCTGAATAATCTGTTCCCTAAGCGAAATCGCATAGCTGTTAAGCTCTTTGGTGTCTAATTTCACTCCGGACTGCTCCATGTGTACCAGTACCGGAACCAGTGGCATCTCAATAGTTTCGAACAATTCGCGCACTTCAAACCTGTCTAACTCAGGGGTTAAGGCATCTTTTAACCTGAAAGTCAAATCGGCATCTTCGCAGGCATAGTCGCGCAGCTTTTCTTTGGGAACGGAGCGCATGTTCAGCTGATTTTTTCCTCTTTTACCAATCAGATTTTCTGTAGGAATTTTCTCATAGTTCAGGTAGATATCACAAAGATAGTCAAGGTTGTGTCTCTGTTCTGGCTGAATAAGGTAGTGCGCCAGCATGGTATCAAAAAGTTTTCCTTTAACGGGAATGTCGTAATTCCCCAAAACAAGCATATCATATTTCAGATTCTGACCGACTTTCAGAATATTTTCATCAGCAAAAACTTCCCGGAAATCGTTCATAATTTTCTGTGCTTCCTCACGTTTTTTAGGTAGTAGCACGCAATAAGCCTCATGTTTTCTGAAAGAAAACGACATGCAGACAATCTCTGCGGTAAGTGGATCAAGCCCCGTAGTTTCGGTGTCGAAACAGAATGCTTCAACAATAGAAAGCTCGGCGCGAAGACTTGCCCGCTGCATTTCGGTTTCCACAAGATAATATTGATGGGGAACAGTTTCTATATTTTCTTTTTGGGTTTCTGCCGGCTGCGAAACTGATGTTTCTCCGAATAAGGTTTGCTGAACGGCAGTTTCGGCTTTGGAATCCTCCAGATTGAGCCGTCCGACTAACGCTTTGAACTCCAGGTCTTCAAACAGCGCCTTCAGCGCATCTCTATTGATTTCTCCGCGAACCAGTTCGTTTTGGTTAAATTCGATGGGCACATCCTGTATAATGGTAACCAGCTCCCGCGAAAGGCGTACCTGTTTCTCAAATTCGATGAGATTTTCCTTTTGCTTTCCTTTCAGCTTGTCAATATTTTGGTAAATTCCTT
>CAYNOQ010000184.1:0-2498 GCA_964398855.1 uncultured Mariniphaga sp.
ACATTTGATATTGCAATAATATGGGATTTGCCTAATAGAATAGATCGTAATTTATTTAAACAAAATTTGAGAGAGCAAAATAAATGTTTAGAGATAATCGTATTAACTGATTTAATTCAATTTAGAAGAATTCCAGATTATTCCATTGATCTTCAAGCAAATTTTGCATTAATTCAAAAAATGGAGAAGTTTTTATTAAGTAAAGAGATAGATGTTGTTTTCTCAGCTTACTTAATAGCATCAGCTTACCCACAAAATATCAATTCTGACAAACTAGCTAATTTGCTAAGCGATAGATTCCAAAGAATTAGAAATATGAGCCCAACAGGTCGTTCAAATTCAATATCAAGATTTTTGCAAACAAATCCACCATTAATAAAGCATAGATATTCAAATAATTATTGCTGGAACAATGATTTTGAACCAAAAATTGCAATTAGAATAATGGAGAGATTAATGATTGAAAATTTCAAAATAGATATACCAAGTCTCGATTTAATTTCTAAAATCGAATAATTTTCATACACCCCTGATTACAAATCTATTTCGCGGATTTGTAATCAGTGTACTTATTCAGTTTCTGTAACATTTAACTCCATTTGGAGTTCCGGTTATAGATAGAGTGTTCCCCCGGATTGCGCCTGTGGCTTATCCGGGGTTATCAATATTTTGCTCTTACAGAGCAAATAATCCTTCCTAAAACTTGCCTGCCTTTGTTTAGGGTGAGAACTAATCAGCCTTCTGCAGGCTATCAAAAGATTTTTCGTATAGCGAAAAATCTTTTTTCTCCAAACCTGCCTGTTTCGGTCAATTCGGAGTTCGTGTTAAATGCACAGACAGCGTTACATTTTAAAAAGCGTATTCTCTTTTTTCTCTGTACTCCTCTCTGTTCTCCGCGGTAAATTTTCTTAATCTTTATCACAAAACCACCGACAAGAATAATTTTGTATTTTCGGTGAAATTTAATTGTTTCGCAATAGAAAAAAGTAATATCATGGAATTAAATATTGAAGGAAAAGTATTTATGGTGGCAGCCTCCAGCAAAGGGCTTGGGTTTGGAATTGCCAGAGAACTTGCCCTGAACGGAGCCACAGTCTGCATTGCCAGTCGCACGAAGGATGAAGTGGAAGCAGCTGCTGAAAGTTTGCGAAAAGAGACGGGAGCAACCGTTCTCGCATCAGTTTTTGACGCTTCCGATCCGGTATCAATCACTAATTGGATTGATGAAACAGCAAATGCTTTTGAGCGTATTGACGGGTTGGTGGTGAATGCCGGCGGTCCTCCACCAGGAAATTTCGATGATTTTTCTGATGAAGCGTGGCAGTCGGCGTTTGAGCTGACACTGATGAGTGCAGTCCGGTTAATCCGCGGAGTTTTGCCACACATGCGTTCGGGTGGTGGCGGTTCCATCATTACGATTACTTCACTTTCAGTAAAAGAGCCGATTACCAGCCTGCTGCTATCCAATGTTTTCCGCTCGGGAGTTGCCAGTCTGGTAAAAAGTCTTGCCAACCAGCTTGCCACAGAAAATATCCGGGTAAACAACCTCATTCCCGGTCGCATTGACACAGACCGTGTAAAATCGTTAGACAGAAATCTTGCAGAGAAGCATGGAGTGCCTTCTGAAAAAGTGAAGCAGCAAAATGAATCTACAATACCCCTGCGCCGCTACGGTACCATTGAGGAGTTTGGGAAAGCGGGTGCATTTCTTTTGTCCGAAGCGGCATCCTATATCACAGGCGCAAGCCTGACGGTTGACGGTGGAATGCTCAAAGGAATGTAATAAAAAAACCCGGGGGATACCCGGGTTTATATCTATTTCACCTAAAAAATACAGTCTGTTATTTTACTTTTGCAACGATTGCTTTGAATGCATCAGGCTGGTTCATAGCTAAATCAGCCAATACCTTCCTGTTGATTTCAATATCGTTTTTCTTGAGCAATCCCATAAACTGTGAATAGGACAACCCTTCCAAACGGGCTGCTGCGTTGATACGCTGAATCCACAAAGCACGGAAATTGCGTTTTTTGGTTTTCCTGTCGCGATAGGCATATTGCTGCCCCTTTTCCCATGTGTTCTTAGCGACGGTCCACACATTTTTACGCGCACCGAAATAACCTTTTGTTCTTTTCAGTATTTTTTTTCTTCGGGCACGTGATGCTACATGGTTTACACTTCTTGGCATACTTTTACATTTTTTGGTTACCGGCGCTTTCTGTAAAAACAGAAAAACTTGAAGGCACAATAACCTGGTTAATTACTCTTTTTAATTGATTAAAAGGATTTTACTTCATGTTCAACAAAAGCTTCACGTTATTCTCATTGGTCTTGTCGATGACAGTCCATTTTGTGAGATTACGCTTACGTTTTTTACTTTTTTTCGTTAAAATGTGGCTTTTGTAGGCATGTTTCCTTTTAATTTTCCCTGTTCCGGTGAGCCTGAAACGTTTTTTGGCGCCGGAATTTGTCTTCATTTTTGGCATATTCCTACTTTCTT
>CAYNOQ010000185.1:0-2452 GCA_964398855.1 uncultured Mariniphaga sp.
CTTTCAGGTAGTAGGTATTGCTGATGACATTGAGCCAGAATCTGTTTTCGCGCTGTGCCACTTCGCGTTCGCGCAACATTTTTTCCTTCGCTTTTGCCAGCTCTTCCGCACTCGGTCCGTTTCTCACAAAATCGTTTATTTCATCAAAAATTGCCTGCTTTAGCTCACCTAACTTCTCAGGATCAGTGCCGTAGGAGATAGCAACGGAATACTCTTCATCCGGGTATTTTGCCGAAGAAGGTCTGGCGCCAATATAATAAACACTGCTTTTGTCTTCGCGGATAACCTCCAGAAGCCGGGTTTCCAGAATTTTACAAACGGCGTCTAACTCAATGGCATTGGTGGAGGAGTAATCAAAACTGCCATGAAAAACGATGCGTTGAATACTCTTGTCTTCCGACCCTTTTTTCACGGTTTTCTCCACAACTCCCGCCGGCGGCACAATATGCAGATTTCTCCAGTTCTCCTTTTCTTCGAGATAGGGAATACCGCCGATGTAGGTTTCCACAAGTGGTTTAAGCAGGGCAGTATCTATTTTCCCCACGAAAAAGAACTTGAAATCGGCTGCATTGCGAAAGCGCTCTTCGGCAATCTCCTTAATGCGTGCAAAGTCAGCTTCGGCAAGCAACTCCACCGACATGGGTCTGGATCGCTCATGGTAGTTGGATAAAATCACCGCCAGCGAATCCTGAAAAACTGCTTCGGGAGAAGCGGATCTGTTTTGCAGTATTCCCGTCATCCGCGACATGTATGAATCAAAGCTGGTTTCATCAAAACGCGGCTGGGTGAAATAGAGATATACCATCTGCAGCAAGGTTTCAATATCTTTCACGGATGCGCTCCCGTTAAATCCCTCGCGGATTTGAGAAACAAAAGGCGTAAGGGTAAACACCTTGTCTGACAGCATTTTGTCGAGAGTGATTTTCTCAAATTGTGCAATTCCGCTCATGGTCATAATGGTAGCGGCAAGGTCAGCGGAAACATCATCTTCAACATCATAGAGCGATGTTCCGCCCGGACTCCAGGCGTTGAACAGAATTTCATCATCCTTGAAATCAGTGCTTTTCACCACAACGGTAGCGCCATTTTCAAGAATCCATTCCACGGCGTCCACTTTTTCAATGCTCATTTCGTTGAGCACTTCACCGGGCCACGGTTCATCTGCAACTAACGGCACGTCCGAAACCACATCCTGATAAGGTTCAACCGGCAGCTTTTCCACCTCTTCAAGCAGTGCAAAAATTTCCTCTTTTGACGGAACTTTTGTGTCGGCAATTTCGGGAGCATTCACCACAACCACCCGATTTTCGGGAGTAATCCACTTTTGGGCAAGCGCATTCACCTCCTCTAAAGCGATTCCGGGAACAAAAGCCTTGTAAAATTCAAACTCATTTTCAATTCCGGGAACAGGTTCCTCGGTCATCAAAAAATTTCGGGTATATTCCTGTGCAAGGCCAACAGATTTTTGCTGATTGCGCTCATTGTAAGACTTTTCCATCTGGCTAAGCAGCGCTTTTTTCTGGCGCTCAAGTTCCGATTCGGTAAAACCGAACTTCTTCACCCGCTCATTTTCTAATAAAACTGCCTCCAGTCCTTCAACAATTTTTCCGTTGTGGCAAACTGCAACCGACTGATAGACATTTATCGGTCCGAACATTCCGGAATAGGATGATTGTCCAACAATGAACGGGGGTTCGGGCTGCTGGGTTATTTCAGCCAGCCGGCTGTTTATCATGCTGTTGTAAAGATCGTAAATAATAAAGTTTCGGTAATCGCTCAAAACTTTCTCTTTTTCCAACGGATGTTTGTAAAAGACAAAAGCCACCGGATATTGCGCCTCCTTGTCTGTGGCGATGCTCACCAATGTTTCCTCATGCTCCGGAATTTCAAAATACTCCTTGGGTCTGGGATTATCTACTTTTGGAATTTGCGAAAATTTTTCCATGACCTGCTTTTCCATCTCAGTCTGATCAAAATCTCCAACGACCACCACAGCCATCAGGTCGGGGCGATACCAGTCGCTTCTGAATCTGCGCAGGTTTTCCGGCGGCGCATGGTCCACAATCTCCTGCTCGCCAATGGGCAGGCGGCTGGCATATTTTGAGTTGTTCAAAAACACCGGCAGCCACTTTTGCTGCATCCTGAAATTTGCATTTCTTCCGCCACGCATCTCCTCGCGAATCACTCCGCGCTCTTTTTCAATCTCCTCATCCGAGTCGGTAATCCGGCACGCCCAATCGTAAATCACCTGAAGCCCTTTTTCGACATAAAGTTGCGAATCCAACGGAACTTTCAGCATATAAACGGTTTCATCAAAACTGGTATAGGCATTAATTTCGGGACCAAACTCCATTCCGATGGACTCAAAATAGCTCACTAACTCATTTTTCGGGAAATTTTCGGTTCCGTTGAAAGCCATGTGCTCGGCAAAATGCGCCAGCCCGCGCTGGTC
>CAYNOQ010000186.1:0-2434 GCA_964398855.1 uncultured Mariniphaga sp.
AAACCAGACTTGAAATTGCAAAATCAGCCCGGAGTAACACACAAATTTATAAAATTGTAAATCTACATACGCAAAACTTTGTGAAATTTTGTGCCTGCTTGTCCGGCAGGCAGGATTTGGTGGCAAAAGGATTAAAAATAATTGGTAAAATTAGCAGCCAAAAGTATTTTCATAAAACACCATTCTATTAATGAATTACAATTTTCAAAATTTGTTTTTTCCAAAAATCGTTAAAAAATCAATTATATTTGTCTCCAATTATTTAACTAAATGAAATCTGACAAGGAAATATGGGATGACTTCAGAAAGGGTAAAAACTATGCCCTTTCCCATATTTATCACCAGCATGTTCAAAGTCTTTTCCGGTATGGAAGGAAATTTTCATCAGATGACGAGCTGATAAAGGATACCATTCAGGATCTCTTTTTTGATTTAATCCGCACCAGAGAAAATTTAGGAAAAACCGATAATATTTGCTTTTATCTGATGAGGTCCTTCCGAAGAAAGCTGGCAAAAAATCTGAAAAACAATTTTCCACTTGACTTTAGTGAAGATTTTGATTTGACACCGGAAATTATCTATTCAGCCGAACATGATTTTATCCAAAAAGAAGAACTGACACGAAGAGAGCAACTGGTTAACAATGCATTGGCTGAGATCAGTCCCAGACAAAGAGAGATTCTTTACTATAAGTTTAACTGCAATTTTGACTATGACCAGATTTGTGAACTTATGAATATCAAGTACGATTCTGCAAGAAAACAGGTATCACGGGCATTGTCGGCTATGAAAGATATTTTGTCCGATCCGGGACTTTTTCTGTTTTTTATCACTGGTTTGAAAAAAACCAAGCTCAACTCCGCAGTGACAAAAAAATATTAAGAAAAAATTAGTGAGTTCTCGTGTTTTAGTGACTAATAACTATTATATTCTCAGCCATATAAGCTTTCTTTCAATTGATTATTTAATCGTATTTCTATTTGAATTCACCACGGAGAACTCAGAGAGACACAGAGAAAAGAGAATTAGGAATTAAGAAATAAGAAAACTTAGTGCCTGTCCGGTAGGCAGGTTTTCGTGGCAAAAATTTAAGAAAATTTGCAACTTTCTCAAAAAAAAGATTAATAATCTTGTCCACAAAAACATAAAAACTCTCTTTATTTAATTACAAAGTCATAAAATTGAATGAATCCGAAATTTTCAAAATATAGTCTTGAGCAACTTTTAGAAGAAAAGTCATTTATTTCCTGGATAATACAGGAAGATAACAAAACGGAGTGGGATAGATTTATGAAGTCCGACCCTGCTTTTTATTCTAAAATAAATAAAGCCCGTGAAATTATTTGGTTGTTAAAAGACAAATACGACGTATTAGACCCCGAATCCATTTTAGAAATCTGGAAAAACATTGATGAATTTGAACGTCAGTATTTAAAAAAAGTACGGAAATTTAATTTCAAAAGAACATTCAGCTGGGCAGCTTCCTTTTTGATTATTGTTTCTATAGGGATAATTGGTTACTACCTGATTAATGGAACAGAAAAGGTATTTCAGTTTACATCAACCGACATTATCGAAAGTGATGAAGCTCAAATGATACTTCAATCGGGTGAAAAAATCAAACTGAAAAAAGAGAACTCCACCATTACAATGAGTGATGCAGCCAATCAGGTGTCGGTAAATGACAGTATTATAGAGTTAACACCAATCACCGACATAAAAGGGAAAGAGCCAAAAATGAATGAAGTGATTATTCCGTACGGGAAAAAATCGGAACTGCTTTTGGCAGATGGTACCAAAGTCTGGCTCAACGCCGGAAGCCGGTTAGCATTTCCTTCAAAATTCACAAAAAACAAACGGGAAGTATTTTTGGAAGGTGAAGCCTGTTTCAAAGTTGCAGAAAACAGAGACCAGCCTTTTGTCGTAAAAGCTGGAAAATTAGATATTAAAGTGTTAGGCACACATTTTAATGTATCTGCTTACCCCACCGATAACACCATCGAAACCGTTTTATTGGAAGGAAGCGTTGCTGTTGAGAAGCCGAAAACTTTTGGATTGGGTAAAGACGAAATAATTTTAGCCCCAAACCAAAAAGCCAGTTTTAAAAAAGAACAGAACAATTTCTCGGTAACCGATGAAACTGACGCGGATATATACATAGCATGGACTTACGGCTGGCTGAAATATAACAGGGAAAGCCTGATATCGGTTATGCGAAAAGTGGAAAGGTATTATAACGTTGAAATCCATCTGCCGGACAATTATCCTCAGGATGATAAAATTACCGGAAAACTTGACCTGAAAGACTCGCTGAAAGATGCGATGGAAACATTGGCAGATGCATCCGGAACAGCGTTTAAAATTCTGGGAGACAAAGTGTATATAGAAAAGAAATTGGACAGATTGCCCAAGCGAGAATAATTAAAAATAGAAA
>CAYNOQ010000187.1:0-2416 GCA_964398855.1 uncultured Mariniphaga sp.
TGGCATTTTAAAGTTATTCGGATGGTCGTATGTATATCTTATTGTTTCCCAGGATTTGTTGTAAGTGGCATAATCGCGGCCCGGCAGTAATACTCCTGCCGTTTGTACGTCGGGGATACTCAGGTTATTGCCCGATTGTAACGTAAATCCAATAGAAATAGAACGAGTGGTTTTATAGCTTTCATTGAATTTATATTCTGCCAGAACAGAAACATCATGTCGCCGGTCGTATTTAAACGGAAACCATTTCCCGTGATTTAATTCACTATATTTTCGTTCAGACCATGACAAGGTGTAAGAAAACATTCCCGTAAAACGACCGGTTTCTTTTTGGGTTAAAAACTCAACCCCGTAAGCTTTGCCTTGGCCTACAAGTACATTTTCTTCCCAGTTCGATTCTTTTGAATTCAAAAAGGCAACGCCTTCATCGAAACGGACTACGTCGTCCAACCATTTGAAATATCCCTCCAACCCATAGGACAGGTTGTTTCCTGCTTGTGATGAAATACCAAAGGTTGCCTGCCTGGCTTTTTGCGGGGCAATATTTTCGGTTGACGCCACCCATAAATCGGTTGGCATACCGAGCGACGAGTTGGTTAGCAGATGCAGGTATTGCGACATCCCGGTATATGAGCCATTTAACGTAAGCTGCGGATGGATTTGTAATGCAGCAGAAACACGCGGTTGAAAATTTATATAGTTTTTATTTTGTGTTGAATACCCGGAAAGCCTGCCACCAAGATTAATTTTTAGTAAATCGAAATCCAATGCATTTTCAACATACACATTAAATTCATTGGCGGTAAAATGGTTATCGGTGTTAAAACGAACATCCGATTCGGTGGTTTTCACCTGAGTAATATTTGGATTAAAAACCAGGTGCGACAATTTTCCGCCAAAACGGAGCGTATATTTGGGATGGATATAATAATCGAAATCGGTTTTAAAACTAATATCCTCCATCTCGGAATTGGTTTTAAACAGAACATTTAAGTTCTGGTCTCTCGATTGACTAAATTGCTCATGCTGAAACCTGCTGTAATAAACTGAAAAATTGGAAAACATTTTTGGTGAAAACACTTTATTCCAACGCAATACCGACGTAATATTTCCCCAGTTGTAATCATACTTCGATTTATTGTTGCCCTCATGTGTATTGGAAAACTGGCTGTCTTTTCCGGTGTATAAGCTTAGATAGACCCGGTTTTCAGGATTGATGATCCAATTTGCTTTAGCGTTAAAATCGTAAAAATAATATCCGTAGGTTCCGTTCTGCCCGCTCAATTTTTGGAACGCCCTTACCGGCAAATCCAGAAATGTTCGCCTAAGTGAAACGATGTAAGCAGCCGTATCTTTTTTAATGGGCGCTTCCCAGGTAAACCTTCCTGAAACCGGGCTTATGGAAAACACACCGCTGCTTTTTTTCATGTTGCCTTCTTTCATCGATATGTCCAGCACCGATGAAATCCGTCCGCCGTAACGCGCGGGAATTCCGCCTTTAATTAAATTGACATTTTTAATGGCATCGGAATTAAATACCGAGAAAAAACCAAGCAGGTGGTTAACGTTGTAAACCGGTACCCCATCAAGTAAAATCAGGTTTTGGTCGGCGCTCCCTCCCCGAACATTGAATGAAGCTGTGTTTTCGCCCCCCTGCTTGATGCCGGGTAAAAACTGAATGGTTTTCAACACATCCCGTTCACCGAGAATAACCGGCGCCGATTCAATCATTTGCATTGTAATTTCCGGCTGGTTCAGTTTTGATAACTCCGGATTTTTTTGATTCAACCTGCGGGCAGTCACCTGTATTTCTTCCAGACTGATACCTTTTTCGAGGAGAATTGTTAAAAAAGTATCGGCATTCAATTCAAGTCTTGTTCTTGTGGTTTTATAACCTACAAAACTGAAATTTAACTCCAAAGGCCCGTCCGGTTGTGTAAGGCTGAAAAATCCGTAATTATTGGAGGTTGTTCCAACTCCTGATTCAGGATTTATAATAGTAGCCCCTATTAAACGTTCACCACTTTTGCTGTCGGAAACATATCCTGAAATGGTATGGCTTGTTTGAGCATTTAGCCAAAACGAGGACATTAATAAAAGGACGGAAAGAAAAGATTTCATACTATTAAAATTGTTTGCTTTCAAAGGTATAGTATGGAACTCGCATGTATTAAAATCATCTTCATTCGCATAAATATTTTACATGCTCGTTTCATACTCAGGGTTTAAAAATCAATTGTTGTTATGGCACACGATCCGAAAATTCCGTACCCGTTTTCGATGTTGGAATAGATTTGAACCGGCTCGAAAAAAGGCAATTCAGAATCTTCTTTCATTCGGTTAAGTATGATTGTTTTTATGTGCTTATCGTAATGTTCGCAGGTGTTCAAAAAATGTACAGCATCAGTATAACTGT
>CAYNOQ010000188.1:0-2404 GCA_964398855.1 uncultured Mariniphaga sp.
GTCTAATCTGTCAATTTTGGAAATATCCTCTTCACTCAATTCAAAATCGAAAATATCGGCATTTGAAACAATCCGTGTGGGAGTTACCGATTTTGGAATGGTTACTACGCCCTTTTGAATATCCCACCGCAGCACAATCTGCACGGGAGTTTTTCCATATTTTGCAGCCAATGCCTGCAAAACCGGAATTTCATTCACTTTCCCGCGCATAATCGGACTCCAGGCTTCGGGACGAATTCCTTTTTTCAGGCAGTATTCAAGTAACTCGGGTTGAAGTAGTTCGGGATGAAATTCATATTGATTTACTGCCGGAGTGATTTTACACTCAGGTAAAAATTCCTTCAGATGATGAACCAAAAAGTTGCTGACACCGATGGCGCGAATTTTACCGTTTTCATGCAACTCTTCCATGGCTTTCCATGTTTCCACAGAACGTTTCCCTTTGGGCCAATGAATCAGATACAAATCGAGATAATCAGTCTGCAAACGCTCCAGACTCTCCTCAAATGCCTGAAATGTTGACTCATAGCCCTGATCCGTGTTCCAAACTTTTGATGTCATAAAAATTTCCTCACGCGGAACTCCACTCTCCTTCATTGCTTTTCCAACACCTTTTTCATTGTCATAAACAGCTGCCGTGTCAATACTCCGGTAGCCGTGTTTCAATGCAGTAAGCACTGCATTTTCAACTTCAAATCCATCTTTTGCTTTGAAAACACCCAATCCAAACCAGGGCATCTCTACTCCGTTGTTTAGTTTTACTTTAGAAGAAATATTCATTTTTCAATCTTTTAATTTATCCAGATACTCTAAAATAGCTATTTTTTCGGATTTCAATCTTTAATCCCAAACAAGCCGCACAATGTTTGATTCTTTTTACCAAAATTTGATAAATCAAAAAGTTACGTACATGAAAACACTCAGATTTGCGGCGCATCAGTGAAGAACGTCTGCTTCCGGCTTGGAAAGGTTATTCGGCAAAATAATCACGTGTAGCAATTTCCCTGACCTGGTCGGTCTGAACATGATTAACCGTAAGCTGGGATATTTCTTCAATGTTTTCTCCCTGATAGCGGTAATTTTTTTGAAGCCCAATCTTTTCCGGTTTCAGTTTTGAATAGGTAATTTCAAAAGTGTAGGAAACATTTTCAAAATAATTTTTGCCTGTTTCCGTAACCGCCAGAATTTTTCCCTGCCGGTTTTGTTTAGGCGAAAATGCTTTCCCTTCAATTTTTTTAACCGAATAATCATCTTTTGAAATGGTTATTTTTCCTTCAAAGGAAGTTGCATGAAAATCCTGAGACCCATCGGGTGTCGGCTCATTCTGACTGAAAGAAATTACCCATGCCGGAGTTCCGTCAATTTGCGGTTCATCCTCAAGCGACAGGTTAAATTTGCTTAGCAAAGCCGGATTCAAAACTGATGTTGCCGACCGAACCCAGTCTAATTCAAGAAGTTCATCAAAATTGACAATGCCGTCTGCAAAGCTGTATGCCGGTTCATATTTCTGAAATTTGTAGCTTCTCATCCGAAAAGCATCGGTTTTGGAAGGATTTTTATATCCGGCACGGTCATAAATCAAAACATCTGACTGAAAAGAGATTACAGTATCAGCGATAATTTTCCGGTTCAGAAATGTTGCCTCCAGATTGAACGGACCACCCAGAAAATTATAGGGAATATTTTCTGCTGCCATTCTTAAAATCCTGATCAGCACCCTTGACTGTGCCTCAACATCCACCTCCGCAATATTATAGGAGAGCGGAGAGAGTTTAATCACACTAAACTCCTTATCAAAAAAGCTCCTCACTGAAAACGTGTCATTTTTGAAGCTGAGCGCCGAAAAAAATATCTGTTTGCTCACCATCTCTTCGGGAATTTTCAACTCAAAATTTCCGTCAGAATCACTGGCAGTGCCGTAAAAAGTTCCTTCAATGCCAATGTTGGTATATGGAATTGCCTCGTTAGTTGCCATGTTGATGACTTTTCCCCTAATACTCTGAGCCACCCGTGTTTCGGTTTGGGCAAAAACAGTATATGAAAAAATCAGAAGAAATAAAAATATCGGATATTTGTTCATTGTTTTCAAATTTTGCAATAAAAGTAGTAAATTCATACCAATCCCTTCCATTAAAACGTTGTTAGAGCGGATTATTATTTACTATCTTTGCTGAAATTAGAAAAATTATGGTCAAAAAACATTTCATATTCATTTTTGCCCTTTTCATGCTGTTTTTTTCATCATGCGTATCCAAAAAGAAGTTTGTGGAGATGCAAGACGGTCGTTTTCAGGCAGAAGAGCGGCTCAGGCAAACAACAGCTGAGAGCAATGCCCGTGCAGAAAGAATCAAAACAATGATTGCAGATTTTGAAAGCATGAAAAATGAGCTGATGGCAAGCAATG
>CAYNOQ010000189.1:0-2371 GCA_964398855.1 uncultured Mariniphaga sp.
TCTTT
Organism: uncultured Mariniphaga sp.; assembly: GCA_964398855.1. Taxonomy (GTDB): domain Bacteria; phylum Bacteroidota; class Bacteroidia; order Bacteroidales; family Prolixibacteraceae; genus Mariniphaga. Next base: position 6 of record CAYNOQ010000189.1, read on the forward strand.
TTCAGCCAAGCGCCAAAGCTCACTTCCCCTTTATAGCTATTAATTTTTCGAAAGGCTTTCAAAAAGGCTTCCTGCATCACATCTTCAGCTTCCGTCTCATTGTTCACAATTCTCAAACTCACGTTATACATGGGTTTGTAGTACAATTCATACAACCGGAATTGGGCTTTTCTGTCTCCTTTTCTGCATAAATCGACAAGCTCCCGGTGAATATTTTTATAATTTGTTTTCAATCTGTTTTGGTACTGATTCAATGACGATAACAAAAAAGGAATGTTACAACGCTTTCTGATTATTTTCTGTTTTCCAAAAATTTATTGCAGAAAGAGTGGAACAGCCGGATGTCACCTTCATCAAGGAAAGCGATTCGTTCCAAAAATCGGGGAAATATGGCTGACTGCTCTTTAAATCCGGTTTCTGTCAGTATCAAGCGCACTTTTTGCACTAATGAATGAAAGCTCTCATCTTTGCCGGGTGGTTTACGGGAAGAACTTTTTCCGGCAATTTTGGAAAGTTCCCAGGCATAGAGCATTACAGCCTGTGCCAGATTTAACGAAGGAAATACGGTTTTCATGGGAACGGCAGTAACCAAATCACAAAGTTTCAGCTCTTCATTCCGAAGTCCCGACTCTTCGCGACCAAAAACAATAGCAACTTTTCTCACCGAATTTCCTTTGGATTTCAGTAACTCAGGCAGTTTGGAAACCGACAGGTAATCATGTTTCACACTTCGCCTTTTTGCCGATGTGCCCACAATAAAATCAAATTTCCGAACGGCATCATGCAAAGTGGGAAAAGTGAGTGCATTTTCAAGAATTTCTTCGGAAGCGTGAGCCAGCCAACGCGCCGGACCGTTCAGATATTCGCAGGGATTTACAAGTGCGAGATTTTTGAATCCCATTGTTTTTATGGCACGCGCCGTGGCGCCAACATTTTCAGGAACAGCAGGTTCAACTAAAATAAAAGTAAATTTCATGCAGAATATTATAGTTTATTCTAACGAATTGTAATATCGGACCAACTCTTTCAGAGACTCAGGATTGTTGGTTTTCACTCTGTTCTTTTTGATAAAAGCAGCAATCTCAGTTTTGTGGTCAGGAAATACTTCCTGCAAACTTTTCGGCTTTGAAGCCGGTTTTGCCGCCTCTTTGTCAACACTGATAAAATAAATTTCCGCCATTTTTGTGAACTTTGCCGACTGGGCATCCTGATATGCAGCGGGTTTCTTTGCTTCTGTAAAATTAATCTGCGAACGGGAATAGAGTGAAGCTTTTCCCTTTTCGAGAACAGCGAAATAGCCGCGTCTGCTTTTATTCAAAATCTGGTAGAAGATGTATTCAAACTGGTAATCGCCAAACTCAACCTTTCCCAGAACTTCCGGCGCCGCCAAAACCATAACCTGTCCGTTGTCGGATCGAAATTCGATTTCATCGCTGTAAATATTGTAACGAAGCGGAACACCTTCGTATTGGGTTTTTGAATTGGTATAAACCGAACCTTCAATAAAATCGTCATTCAGATAGGGCGACCCTTCTATGTCGGGATCGGTGAACACGGAGTGTGATTCATTCCGCAGCGCCTTGTTTATGTTCATTAAATCCATGGCGCGCTTCACTTCATAAAGCGAAGGTGATATCTGGCTGAATACAGAGTCGGCGCCCAGCGCAGCAAAAATCAAAACGAACAGTAACCGTTTCATTTTTTAATCGTTTTGATGTTAAAATTGGCAAATAATTGTCAATTTTAAAAATATTCCGATTCTGAAAAAACTTAAATGGCTGAAATACTTTTCGGAATGGACTCAAAACTTGAATACGGTAAAAATATTGCCCGGTTTGTGTGTTGATTTATTTCCCTCTTATTCTGTTGTGAATCAGCCGGTCGATGGAAAAATCACCGGCTCCGGCAATTAATATGAACGTAAAAATGATTGCATACATCAGTGGCAGCTCTTTTCGTGTGAAAGGATCATTTGCATGAACATGAAGAATGATGGTCAGCATGGTGAAAATTATCGGAATGACAGCTAAACGGGTAAAAAGACCTAACAATACCAGCAGTGAACAAACTAATTCTGCAAACATGGCGAGTGCGAGTGAAAGTGTGGCGCTCATGCCCATCACACTCATAAACCGGATGGGTTCGTCCGAGAAGAATTGCATCAGTTTTGGCCAGCCGTGAAATACCAAAAGCGGTAATGCAGCAGCACGAAGCAGTAAAAGACCGCCATTAAAATTTGTCGTATGCAAGGTTTTGAGAAGTATTTTTTTCATTTTCAGCGTATTATTATCATTTGTTCAATTAAAATTTTGGGGGCGCAAGATATAAATATTTTTTTATCTTTTAATCAGCGGATTGTTGCGGAA
>CAYNOQ010000190.1:0-2334 GCA_964398855.1 uncultured Mariniphaga sp.
TATGTAGATGATTTTTCCCCTTTTTTTGATTTGAAATTTCCATTGGAAGCAGCCGATTCGGATGAGCTTGATGAGCATATCGGATTGTTGCAGGATGAGTTAAAAAACCTAACCGCCCAAAAACGAGAGCTACTTTTTTTGAAATTCAACAGCGGACTGAGCTACAAAGAAATAGGCGAGCTTCTCAAATGTAAACCCGACACGGCAAAAAAGCAGGTTTACCGGATTCTGGATTATCTTCGGAATAAATTAGGCAAAGATTTCCTGCATCTCTTTTCAATTTCACTGCAAAACAGAAAAAAGGATAGGGGAGTTTAAAAAAAGAAGTCCCCTCTTTTCCTCTACTCTAAAGGGTGAGGAGGAGGCAGAGAGTACTATGCTGATAATTTATTATCTGACAGGAAAACAGGATGTTATTCTCTGTTGTGCGATGGGCTCCCCTTCAGGGGGTCAGAGGGAAATGGGGCGGCTTTTCTGCTAAATTCATGAGTTTCCGCACTTCGTGCGGAATGGCGTTGTCTTGTGTGGTGGTGGATTGTTTTCAGGCGACTGCATCACCTGAAAACAATCTATTGTACATAGTAAAATATGGGGACATTTTTCGCTGTGCGAGTTCAATATGGATGTTAATGGATTAGAGTTTAGATTTTTCGCAAATTTATCTTGGGTTTCAATATTTTTTGCCGAATAGATTTATATCAGCCAATGAGAAAAATATGGAATTTGCAACATCTCCGAAATCAGGAAAGAAATTCATGTGGGTTGTACTGGATTCGAACCAGTGACCCCTACCCTGTCAAGGTAGTGCTCTAAACCAACTGAGCTAACAACCCTTTGAGCGTTGCAAAAATAGCAAAATCGCCACAATAGAGCAAAAGGATTAAAAAAAACAGGGCAGATTGATTAAAGGTTAAAAAATCTGCCCTGTTTCAGCTATTTTATACGATTTTATTTTTGGTCTGACTCTTCTTTAAAACCGATTTCAGAGGAAGAATTTCAGTACAAAAAGAATTGCCAGAACGTACATTACCAGTGAAATATCTTTGGTTTTGCCGGTCAGAAGTTTCAGGAACACATAGGATAACATTCCAAAAACAATCCCTTCGGCAATGCTGTATGTCAGCGGCATGATAATGATGGTGATGAATGCCGGAATAGCTTCGGTCAGGTTGTTAAAGTCGATTTTCTGAATGGGCGAAATCATAAAAAACCCGACCAGCACCAGTGCAGCAGTGGTAGCTGCCGGCGGCACCATAATAAAGAGCGGAGCGAAGAACAGCGCCAGCAGAAACAGCCCGGCAGTGGTAAGCGAAGTAAGTCCCGTTCTTCCGCCTTCGGCAACGCCGGAAGCGCTCTCCACATAAGTTGTTACGGTACTTGTTCCTAACATTGAGCCAACTGTTGTTCCGATGGCATCGGCAAAAAGTGCCTGCTTCACGCGGGGTACGCGCCCCTCTTTGTCAAGCATGCCTGCCTTGTCCGAAACCCCGACAAGCGTACCGACCGTGTCAAACATATCCACAAAAAGGAATGTGAAGACCACAATTACCATGTCCCAGGTTAAAATTTGAGAAAATTCAAATTTCAGAAAAATTGGTGCAAGTGATGGCGGCGAAGTGATAAACCGTCCCTCGGGCAAAAAAGTGACACCTAACGGAATTCCGGCAACGGTTACTAAGAAAATCCCGATCAGCAAGGCGCCTTTTACCCTCAATGCGAGCATTACGGCAGTGACGACAATCCCGGCTACCGCAATCAAAACGGCAGGTGAGCCCATATCTCCCAGTCCTACCAGTGTGGCATCGTTATTCACGATGATTCCGGCATTTTGCAGCCCGATGAATGCAATAAACAGCCCGATTCCGGCAGAAACTGCATGTTTTATCGAAAGCGGAATGGCATTCACGATCAGCTCCCGGATATTGAAAGCGGTCAGAAGTAAAAAGATAATACCTTCAATAAAGACGGCAGTCAGCGCAAATTGCCAGCTGTGTCCCATTCCCAAAACAACCGTAAAAGCAAAAAAGGCATTCAGCCCCATCCCCGGAGCCAGTGCGAAGGGGAGCTTTGCAACCAATGCCATCACAAGGGTTGCAACCATTGCAGAAAGCGCGGTTGCCGAAAACAGAGCGTTTTTATCCATTCCCGTTGCGCTGAGAATTTCAGGGTTCACTGCCAGAATATAAGCCATCGTCATAAATGTGGTGGCTCCTGCCAAGATTTCGGTTCTGACCGATGTTTTATTCTCTTTGAGTTTGAAAAATTTTTCGAGCATACCGTTTTTTTTAGAAAGTATATTTTATTCCTAATGTTGGATTCACTCTGAAACCATTG
>CAYNOQ010000191.1:0-2322 GCA_964398855.1 uncultured Mariniphaga sp.
GTTTATCAGTTAGGTAAATTCGAGATAAAGTTTTTACTATAAGCTATCAAAACTTTCTCTTTCGTGCATTTGTAGCGAATAATTCTGAATTAGAAATGTCACCAAGGTCCCAGACCTGCCTGCCTCTGGTAGGCACAAGAGCTCACCACAGAGAACTCAGAGAGACACAGAGGGAAGATTTCTCAAAAGATGAAGTGAGCATAATTGAAAGATCTATCTGTCCTGTCTTTACTGAAGAATCTCACCACGGAGAACTCAGAGGGGCACAGAGGAAAGATTTCTCAAAAGATGAGGAGAGTATAGTTGAAAAATATATCTGTCCTATCGCTACAAAATGATTTCACCACGGAGAACCCGGAGAGACACAGAGAAAGGCTTCCCAAGAGATGGAGAAAATGAGCTTCTATTCAGCATCTGTTTTATAAATCAGCTACTCATCCAAAAGGATGCTCCTTAATCCTGCAATGGCTTTGGAGATGAGATTGCGGCAGGCTTCAATACTGATTCCCATGATTTTGCCCACTTCTCTGTATGCCAGTTCGCGGTTAAACCGCAGATATATGGCTTCCTTTTGCCGTGGAGAGAGTTTTTCCATAGCACTCCGGAGCGCATTCAGCTTTTGCGCTGAAATCTCTCCCTGAATAATTTCCTGTTCAACCGACCAGACCACTTCAAAACCTATGTTCTCCATACTCTGGTCATAATCAAACAGTTGTTCTCCCTGAATTTTACGGAACAGCTTACGCTTAAACGACAACAGGAGATAAAAAAGGATGTTGTCAGTATCACCAAGATGGTTACGTTTTTTTAGCAGTTCGGAAAAAAGCTCCTGAATGGTGTCTTCAACCAAAACATGGTTGAAAGTAAATTTCAATCCGTAAAAAAAGAGCTTGTCGAAATTTTGGCTGTAAATGAATGTAAATGCCTTGTCGTCCCCCTTTTTAAAAGCAGACCAGAGTTCAATATCCGTATGACAAGGCATATTCATAAATCATTCAGTTTAAGGTAAAAGGCAAAAGAAGTAAAAACTTATTTCTTCTTTTTTTCAGAAACCAGATCTTCGGGATAAGTTATTTTGTCTTTAATTGTTCCGTCAAGCATCCGAATCCAGGTGTCAAATTTACGCTCTCCCTCTTTGAGAACCACTATTCTTGCACCGTTCATTTCAGGGTGATAGGTAGTTCTCCATCCTGAAAAGCGCCCGTAAGCCAATGCTATATCATAATAATTGACTATATAGTCGTTCACATGGTCGTGCCCGGTAAATGTTGCCATCACATCTTTCATCTCCTTCATAGCTATAAACATTCCGGTATTCAGTTGTGGAGCGCATTCCCCTTCTTTGCGGATACCATATCTCTTGTTGTTTTCATCATCAAAAGCCAGTTTGTATTCCGGCAGGGGAATATGAAAATAAGCCAGCGCCGGCAAAGTCTGATAATTATTCAGCTTAAAGTAGTGATAGCTCTGCTTTTTATACCATTCGATGATGTCGGTAGTTATCCAGCCCCAGCCGCCGACGCCTTCAATGGTTGAATATGAGCCGGAGTCAAAACAGTAGATAAGGGATTGCACCTGCATCTGCTTTTTGCTGCCGTAAATCGGAATGACATTGTTCATAATTCCGTTTAGCTGACCACTTGTTGCCGTATTCAGGTTGAAGGGATATGCGGTAATCAGCTTTTCTAACTCCGGGCGGGTAACGCCCTGCTCATCATCATGGTTTCCCATATTGACGGCAAACGGAATTTCCCGGTCAATAACCATTTTAGTTATAGCATTCCAGCCTTCAACCGCAGGGCGTCCGGTAACAACATCTCCGGTAAAGACCACCATGTCAGGTTTCTCTGCATCAAGAACACGTTGAATTGCCAGTAATGCCGTATCCGATTTGGGATTGCCATGCTTATAATGCACATCGGCAAACTGTACTATTTTAAACTCTCCGTCGCTGTTAAAATTTAATTTCTGTGCATTTGCAAACGCAAAACTTACTACCAAAAGACTGAAAATCATCAATTTTTTACCCATAACGCTCTTTATATTTGTTAAAAAAAATCATTCTGCTACCCATAACCGATGTTCTGAAGTAGAATATTGTTACCCAAACTCTCACTATCAGATACTTATGAAAACACATGTTCACTTTAGTGAAATGATTAGCAAATATAATCAAACAATTTTTCTCTTTCCGGTAAATTTTGGATTTTCAGTTTTTATGCTTTTGGGTTAGAAAGTCTATCCCTGTTATTATAGAGGAATAAAAACCAATGGAATCAGCGGTAAGAATCAGCAAGAAGTAAATTACACAAGAAATACCAC
>CAYNOQ010000192.1:0-2210 GCA_964398855.1 uncultured Mariniphaga sp.
CTAAATACAATTGTCATCAATATGAAAAGTAAATTTACAAAAATCCCTTTTGTTTTACTGCTTTTCCTTAGTGCAGGTTTTTATGCATCTGCACAGAAGGCAGCCGTAAAAACAAATCTTTTGTACGGAGCCACCGCTACTCCAAATCTTCAATTTGAACTTGGATTGGGCGAGAAAAGTACCCTTGAGCTTGGAGCCGGCATGAACTGGTTCACTTTCAGCGACAACCGAAAATTCAAGCACATTCTGCTTCAGCCTGAATACCGCTACTGGTTTTGCGAAACCTTCAACGGCAGTTTTCTTGGCATTCACGCACACGGCGCACAGTTCAACGTTGGCGGGTGGGATATACCCATTGGCAGGCTGAGCGCTTTCAAAGATCACCGCTATCAGGGGTATCTCTACGGCGCCGGCATCAGCTACGGCTACCAGTGGGTGCTCAGCCCGCGCTGGAACTTTGAAGCAAGCCTTGGCGGCGGTTTCGCACGGATTCACTTCGATGAATATCCCTGCGTAACCTGCGGCACCTGGATCGGAGACGGTGTTTACAACTACTGGGGAATCACTAAAGCATCCCTCTCATTGGTATATTTCTTAAAATAAAAGCGATGAAGATGAAAAAATATATACTTATTACCATACTGTTTATTTTATTCGGCTTTTTTGTAAAGCCCGTTTCAGCACAAAATGAAACCCGGAAAATAAAAATTGAATCTCCCGAGATCGCCAGGCAAAACGAGCGTTTGTCGATTGCTTTCGACATGATTCTCAACGATGTGAATCTCCAGCGGAATAATTTGCTGATTGTTACCCCGGTGCTGCGTTCCAACAGCTCAGCCGACAGCTTGGAGCTTGCTCCGGTTGCCATTCCCGGGAAAACCCGCGAAAAGGTTATCCGCAGAAACAACAAATTCGGAAACCCGTCGGAAGTGCCTGCCAACGTGCAGACAATTATAGAAAGAAAAAACAACACGCCGCAGCATCTTCGCTACAGCGCATCACCTGCTTACAGCCCGTGGATGCAGAATGCATCTCTTGCACTGCGCCCCGAGATGACGGGATGCGCCGGATGCAAAAGCGATGAACAGGAAAATGAACTGTTAGCAATTGCACGGATTTTAACCGAAGTGGAGATTTATAATCCATCTTTCAAGCTGACCTACATCGTTCCCGAAGTGGAGCCGGTGAAGTCGCGGAGCGACAGCCACTCGGCAACCTTCAACTTTGTGGTTGACCGCTATGAGTTGGTGCGCTCCTACAAGGACAACGCCTCACGACTTAACGAAGTGGACAGAATCATCGGAGAGATTCAGGGCAACAACGATATAAACATCACCGAATTTAAAATATCGGGATTTGCCTCCCCCGAGGGAAGATCATCCCACAACCAGATGTTGGCTGAAAACCGCGCCAAAGCGTTTGCCGACTATTTAGTAACAAAATTTGACATTCCGCGCGACCTTTTTGTGGTTGAGAGCTACGGAAGCGACTGGGACGGATTGCGCAATGCAGTTGTTTCATCATCCCTGTCGGAAAAAGATGCAATTCTGCGCATTATTGACGGCGAATCAGACCCTGACAAGCGGGATGCCTCATTGCGCAACCTCTCTTCAGGCAGCACTTTCCAAACACTGCTGAAGGAGTACTATCCCGCACTTCGCCGCACCGACTACTCCATCGCTTATGTGGTGCGCTCGTTTGATGTGGAAGAGGCTAAGAAAATAATCAAAACCAACCCAAAGATGCTCAGCCTCAATGAGATGTATTTGGTTGCCGAGAGCTATCCCGAAGAGAGCAAGGAGTTTAAGGAGATTTTTGACATTGCCGCAAAAATCTATCCCGACAATGAAATTGCAGTACTCAACTCCGCCGCTGCCGAAATTCAGGCAGGAAATTACGATGCCGCCATCAGCAAAATGGAAAACTCACCTTCAAAGGAGAAGATGCTGAACAATCTGGCATTAGCCTATTTCAGAAAGGGAGATGTGGAGACGGCACAAAAATATTTCTCACAGGCAGCTCAGGCAGGCGATGCCGATGCACGGTTCAACTTGGAAGAGTTAGAGAAACATCTGAAAAGCAAAGAGTAACCGGGGATTTTTCCGGATGAAAATTTAAAATTTCAACCAACAGAAAATTCTTTTACGCAGAATAACAATACTTCGTTAAAAAATTAAGCGGCAATAGTGCCATAATATATAAGTTCATTG
>CAYNOQ010000193.1:0-2182 GCA_964398855.1 uncultured Mariniphaga sp.
ACAATATTAAAGATCAGCCGGGCATGTGGCACACCTTCGGTGAGTGGAAAAATGGCAAAAATGATGGGAACAGCACCTCTTAGCCCTACCCACGAAACATAGGTTTTATCCCTGAACGGCATTTTTCGGAATGGCAACAGACTGAGAAAAACAGTGAGCGGGCGGGTGATGAAAATCATTGAAAAACTGATAATCAATCCGGGGATAATAATGGGTACAAGCTCGCGCGGATTAACCAGTAACCCAAGGGTGAGGAACATAATCAGCTGGCTCAGCCATGCCAGACCGTCAAAAAATTTGAGCGATGAGCGCTTGTGTATAAATTTTCCGTTTCCGATGGTGAGACCTGCAACATACACCGCCAGATAGCCATTTCCTTTAACAAAATAGGTCAGTGAGAAAATGAAAATGCAGAGAGTCAAAACCAAAATAGGATAGAGCGAATCGTTACCGATTTTAATGTGATTAATCAGATATACGCTGAGTTTCCCCATGCCGTAGCCAACCAAAGCACCGATAACGAGCTGTACAATCACTTGAAGCGCTACAATCCAGTAGTTGGGTACGGCATTAAGTTTAATCACTTCAATCAGTGTGATTACCAGTATATAAGCCATGGGGTCGTTACTTCCGCTCTCCAATTCAAGCATGGGGCGGAGGTTGTTTTTCAGATGCAGCCCTTTTGAGCGGAGAATTGAAAATACCGAGGCGGAATCGGTAGAAGACATTGTGGAGGCTAACAAAAATGATGTGAGCAGCCCAATGCCGGCAGATTTCATGCTCATTCCCAATATCCACCAGACAAGGATCCCGGTGAAAAACGCAGTCAGAAAAACGCCGAGTGTTGCTAAAATCACACCCTGCTTGATAATCGGGCGTATTTCATTGATTTTTGTGTCCAATCCGCCGGAGAAAAGAATAATACAAAGCGCCAGCGTACCGATATTTTTCCCAATCTGAATGTTCTCAAACTGAATTCCAAAGCCATCGCTGCCGAAAATCATCCCCACCGACAGGAATAACAAAAGTGCCGGAATCCCGAATCTGGAACTTGCCTTTCCTGCCAAAATACTCAGGAAAAACAGTACCGACAATACCAATAATTGCAATTCAATCTGTACGTTCATCAGTGTGTAATCAACTTAATCGTTTGCGAATACGAATTTACACAAAGATAATTCATTTGTAAATAATATTACCAGGTTAGCGACGACGGCGCTCTTTTTCCTGTTGAAATTTGATAAAGGAACCTTTTATAAGTGCTTTTGGATATATAATCTCGCTGAAGATGAGGAAAAATTATTGAAAAATCAGGTCTTCTTATAATGCCAACTAAGTTGGTTGCGGAACTCTGAGCTTTCCTTTGTTTCTCGCTGATTCTCGCAGATTTTCTCCCGCAGATTCTCGCAGAGCCCTTCTACTGGCTACCGGACACTGAACGGACACTGAGCCTGCTCATCCGTGGTATCAGCGTTCTGTTTTATTGAAATTCTGAACTTTGAACCCGAAACTCTGCGAACTTTTCTTGTTTTACGCTGATTTTCACAAATCCTTAATCAGAAACATCCATTTTCAAGATGAAGCTCAATATTACACAAATCTGACAAATTCATGCATCGGCAAAACCTCTATTGTTTTATCATTTATTGCTATTTTGTCTTTCTGATCCAGGGTAACAATATAGCCTTTATCAAAATTAAAGAAATTCATAGCTTCCTGTAAACCATCTATTTCACGTTGCATATTATCGTGATTTAACTCTATACATGCCTGAATCAGTAAAACCGGCATACTAAGTTTGGTTACAATAAAATCGCACTCTTTATTATTCTCACTAAAATAAAATGTTTGATACTGTTTTCGGCGAAGTTCCCAAAACATCATATTCTCAAATTTACGCCCCATATCAGGGGAAAATGAGGGAGATATTGCAGAATGTAGTCCATTGTCGATAAAGTAAACCTTTTTCGGATTGATTATTTGAGCTTTATAAGAATAACTGAAACGCGGCATAAGCTCAATTAAATAGCTTGATTCAAACAGAGATAAATATTCCTGTACGGTAGTAGGGCTTTTAACACCAATGATATTTGTAACCTTGTTTGCAGAGATTAAATTGCCAACATTTGCGACTAAAAACATCAGTAGGTTTCGCAAAGCTCTGTCGTCTCTGATATTATTT
>CAYNOQ010000194.1:0-2132 GCA_964398855.1 uncultured Mariniphaga sp.
TTCCTGTACTCCAGCATATCCTTCGGATTTTTGGAATAGGTTTTCTCATCGGTGTAAATATTTTGCGGAATTTCTAACAGTTTTTTTGCTTCATTGATTGCAGTTTTGCTTTTATTTGTCGCTTTTTCAACTGCATTTTCAAGTATCACAAAATATTCGTAATCTTCAATGCCATCGCGCATGATTTCGAGCCTGAGTGAAGGAACAGGCTTACCGGTGTATGTGTTTTTATCGTGATTAGGATTGCGGTTTATAGGATAAAAAAACCTTCCATCGCCATTTCCCCAGCGGTCCTGCTTTCCAAACGGTCGGCCGTAACCAACAGTGAATGACATAGCCTCTTCCCAGGGATTTTGAAGAAAGCCTTCGGGGGATGCTGTTTCAGAGTTCCACCAGTTTGTTGCCCACACCAAAATTCCTTTGAGCCGGTATTTATACGATCCCCAGAGCCACATACGAAGGTTCACCGCATCATGGTCAGTGAATAAGGTAATCCACGGTGATTTTGGACCGGTACAAAGATATGACCAATGCTCAAGCCCTCTTTCATTCATCTGGTTAATTTTATCGTGATTAAGCTTATCCCAGATTGTGCAACTAATGTCAGTTACGTCAGAAATATCATGGTCTTTTACATGTTCTGTTATAAAAGTTGTAATTTTCGGAGCATATTTTTTAATCAGCTCATTGGTTTCCCTGACAAAAGGATAGTCGCGATCGGCCGGTTCATCAAACCAGTAGATATATTCTTTGCCCAACAGTCCGTATTTTTCGAGATTATTCTCAATTTGCCCCAAATAGCGCTCCATCAATTTATAATATTCATCGGTTCCCTGTTCAAATCCTTCAAAAACACCTTTTGAGCGGCTAAAAAAAGTGCCTCCGCCTAATCCTTTCAGTGAAAGGCGATAGGCTGTAAAATGCAATTCATCAAAATAATATTTGGCAGCTTTGTTAAAATCAGTAAAATCCAATAAAATGTCAATCTCATCCAGATTAACTTCAAAATTACCGGCAGGAAATTCATTTTTCTGTGTATTTTTATTGAGCAGGCTAAGCTCATCAAACCAAACCGTGCCGGTGTTTTCGCCTCTTACTGTTCTTTCTGCCGGGAACAGGCGGATTCTTATGCTCTTAATTTCTTTATTGAATTTTCCAAGGCTCAGCTTTGCCGGCTCCCATTCTTCCTGACTTGTGAAAAGGTCAAACCGGTTTTCAAAGGGAATAAGTTCATTCTCAAAATTGTAACATTCAACTCCAACAACATATTTTTGTTCATTTTTCTGAGATTTTGAAAACCAGCTCAATTCATACTCATCGTTGTTGTTAACCGGGATTAAATCTCTCGTTCTGCCTTCCGCATTTGAAGTTGCCGAATTATCATCAATCCGGTAGGAGTAGTTTCCTGCATATTTTATATTACTGTCGAAAAAGCCACCGCTCCATGCAACTCCTCTGATCTCCTGCTTAATGGGTGAAAATACAAATGGATTATAAGGTGAAAGCTTATATTCACTAAAACTTTTCATGTAGTTTTCAAATGATTTTTGCTCATCTTCGATAGTTTTTAAGTTTTCATATTTTTTAACCGTTCCAAAATCAAATCCGAATCCTGAGCGCATGGTGGGAGTGTCAGGCAGCGTAAAATCCCATACCTGCAAGCGGAGCGGTACCTGAAGTTCCCAGTCACCGGAACTTAATGTTACTTTGCCGGAATAATCGCCGGCAACAGCTGTTGCCGGCACCCTGACCGTTATCCAGAAAGGCTGATTTTCTGTCGGAGTAATGGTCTCGGGGTGCTGATAAACGGGAAGCGGATCTGGCCACCAACCGGCAAACCCATAAGAATCTGTCGGTCGCGAAACTTTAACATACTCCATTTTACGGACGGTTACATTGCCGTTTTCAATCATGTTTCCATCGCTATCCTTTAACGTAGAAACCGAAATCCTGAAATTCTCCATTCGTACTTTTGGGTTGATAACCACAATAAATGATTCGTATTCATTTTTTGCCGACCAAAGATTAATTTGCTCACTTTTCTTTACCGGCACCGGCGCATCCCGCATTACTTTGTAAGAACCTTCAGCCCACCAAGCCGAGCAGGTTTGATCTGCCTGAATTAAATAGCC
>CAYNOQ010000195.1:0-2112 GCA_964398855.1 uncultured Mariniphaga sp.
TAAAAATATTTTCTTTTCACCCTTAGTTTTGATTTAATTTATTTATTTGCAATTGAATTTGATACCGATTGCTTATTTTCAACAGCCATATTTAACAGATAAATCGGTTGAACAACTGAACGACACATGAAAAGAAAAACTTTTCGATATCCTAATCTTCTGGCAGGTCCACTGCTGTTTTTCATAATCTATTATTGGCGTATTGACGGACTTTCACACGAAGGGCAGGCTGTGCTTGCAGCAACAATTTGGGTGGCATACTGGTGGATAACCGAGGCTGTGGAATTACCGGTCACCTCTCTCCTGCCTGTTGTGATTTTCCCTTTGTCGGGAGCCTTGCCCCTGGGAGAAACTACATCATCTTACGGGAATCCTTTTATTTTTCTGTTTTTAGGTGGTTTTTTAATTGGTCTCGCCATCGAAAGATGGCATCTTCACCAAAGAATTGCCTGGGTAATAATCAGCAAAACAGACATGAGCGAGAAGAAGGTATTGCTGGGCTTTATGGCAGCAACGGCTTTCCTTTCCATGTGGATATCCAATACGGCAACAGCAATTATGATGCTGCCCATAGGCGCATCCGTTATTTCTCAGTTTGGAAAAAGAAGCAGGTTTGCGCAAAGAATGATGTTGGGAATTGCCTACTCTGCTTCGATTGGCGGAATGGGAACACTTGTAGGCACTCCTCCGAATATTATTTTAGCCGGTGTGGTTAAAGAGTCCATGAATGTAGAGATTTCATTTCTCTCGTGGATGGTTTTTGCAGTGCCCTTCAGTATTTTACTGTTGGCAGCAGGATGGCTGTATCTCTCCGGAGGCTTGCAGAAAGAGGCTCAAACAGATATGAACTTCCCGGTTCAGTCGTTAGGCAAAATGACAATTGCCGAGCAGCGGGTTTTAATTATTTTCAGCCTGACTGCCTTTTTCTGGCTTACGCGCACATTGATATGGAATCGGTTTATCCCCCAAATGGATGATACAATAATCGCTGTTTCAGGCGCTTTGCTTATGTTTATTGTTCCGTCAGGAAAAGGAAAAGGCAAATTACTCAACTGGAAAACCGGTAAGAGAGTTCCCTGGGACGTGCTGCTTATCTTTGGTGCAGGGCTTGCCATTGCCAGAGGTTTTTCAAAAACAGACCTCACCGCATGGGTCGCGCAGAGCTTCACACAAATAAACCTTTATCCGTTTGTGGTTCTTCTTATCATCATCGCTTCCATCAACTTTCTGACAGAAATTACATCCAATACCGCAACGGCAAGTATCATGCTGCCGCTGCTCTACTCCATGTGTATCCCACTGAAAATGGACCCTCTGACTGTGCTTGCCGGTGCAGCGCTGGCATGTTCCTGTGCATTTATGCTGCCTGTTGCAACTCCACCAAATGCTATTGTTTTCAGCAGCGGACACATCAGAATTAAAGATATGATACAGAAAGGGTTATTTATGAACATTCTATCCATTCTGCTGATTTTTATTTTTGTGAAATTATTTATCGGGATTATTAACTAAGACTTGACGAACAGCTTATATTCTGCTGAGCAACAGAATAATGCACACACTTTAAGGCTGTATGATTCCTTAAGCCTAAATCAAAAATTTTTCAAAGCATCCACAATAACGAAAAAGCCGGCAATGCCTGCAAAAGCCGTTAGGATAAGGAGCAGATTTCTGCCTTTCCAATTTTTCAACTGAAGAAAAAAAGTGGGAACTGCAAGCGCTCCGGAAATCAGAAAAGCGATGTAGGCAGGGAATAGCCGGGCAGAAAACGGAAGTTCTTCAAAAAACTCTTCTTCCATCTCCTGATTGATAATTTCGGATGGCGTCAGGTATTCGCGGAAAGAGAAACTTCCGGTCAGCAGCGCGTACAGCGAGAAAATTCCCAAAAAAAAGAACAAAATCACCCCTAACAACCGAAAAACTTTTTTTTTCTCAACCCAGCCGTAAACGGATGCAATAATTGCAGCAAAAACAAACCACTGGGGGATTGTGTATAAAACGGTATCCTGAATCATTGTAAAAACATTTAAAACAAAGTTGGTGAATTTTCTTCAATCCTTAAAGTTTTTGGAACTTGCGGGCGAATCTTTTTATTTTTGAATCCGATTTATC
>CAYNOQ010000196.1:0-2062 GCA_964398855.1 uncultured Mariniphaga sp.
ATATTGTTGGGCAGCGAAATATTGGAGCTGAACTGAATGCTGAATGACTGCATCTCCTGTCTTTTATATCTTTCCAGCTGCTCTCTGAGAATTTTGGTGATTTTAATCTCAATCCGCTTCTCAACATAGAGATCAATCCCCTGCAGAAAACTGAGTACATTGGCAAGCAATATTTTCTCAAGCAGTTCAATTTGCTCCGTCAATCCGGGCAATTCATGGAATTTCTTATAATTATCCTGATTTAACGGAAGCCACCGCGACAGCTTATAGCTGAAATTTTTCTCCCAAGCACCTATCCGGTGTTGCCTCACATTTAAGTTTTCCACTTTCACCGGTTGACTTCCCGATCCGATATTGAGAATCCAGTCGGTAGAAGCAAAAAAGTCCTGAATCCCCTCAACGCCTTCCTCAATACAGAGCAGCGCCGCTTTCCCTCTCAAACTTTTATATTGAATCAGCGGATAGCGGTAAATCATTCCCTCCGGTGAGTGGTTGTGAAACAGATTGTTTTTGCCTTTTGTGGTTTTAATGACAGCGCCTCTGAACTGGCTGATTTCGTGGAACTTTAAGGGGAAATCGAATAGAACCGTCAATAATCTGATGTTTTTTGTGTTTTCCATCATTTTTGTTTTACAGGTTTTTAAAAAAGTTTTTCCCTTCAAAAAGTGGGTTTAATTTACAGTTGATTATATTAAGCTCCGAACTTATAAATTTTCCTTCTTTTTTACAACTTTTTCCAACCATAAAATTTTTAAATCGAAAAGAAATCCTTATATTTATGGAGTTTCAACAAGCTAATATTTAATGGTTTAATTTTTAAAGTAGAAGATTATGAAGCGTAACGGAGGGCATTTTAAAACAGCAGTTGCTGTTCTTTTTTTGATGTTTATCATGGCGTGCAGCGCGCCCGAAGTGCAGAAAATTGAAGAGCCAAAAGCGCAGATTGCCGTGCTGGTGGCTGAAGGTTTCCACGACGGTGAAGCGTTTATGCCGATGGCTTACCTGACCAACAGCGGCTACGGAATAACTGTAATCGGTCCGGCGCGCGGAACGGTGAAAGCCTACAACAGTGATTTTACCATCAATGTTGAAAAAGCAATATCAGAAGTTGTCGCCGGCGATTTTGATGCGCTGATTTTACCCGGTGGACGCGGACCAGCCATACTTCGTGAAAACAGCGAGGTGCTGGAATTTGTGAAGGCTTTCTGGGATTCTGGAAAGGTTACCGCTGCCATTTGTCATGGACCGCAGGTGCTGATTTCAGCCGGCGTTCTGGATGGCTACACCTCAACCGGAACGGGAGGAATTCAGGAAGAGTTGGAAGCTGCCGGAGTGAATTACTTAGATCAGTCGGTGGTTATCGACAAAAACCTGATCACCTCAAGGATGCCGCAGGATTTGCACGATTTCACAACAAACATTGTTGAAGCGCTGAAAAAGCAGATGAATTAATCTGCCGGCAATCGTTGCGATTCAGAACTGTTTGAAAGCGCAAAAGCGGTTTATTGAAAATTTTGTAATTTTGCAGCAGGTTCTTTGGCAAAAATACCTGTTTTACCGGGGCTGACTGGTTTTGACAGCGGGTAGAAGAGGCAGGTAAGCATGCAGGGTTTTGGTTGTTGACCCTAAAAAAATAATGATCAAAATTTTAATTGGCGAATATAACTACGCTTTCGCTGCGTAACCGAATAACAGTAGGTTAACGCACCCGGAATTTTCCGGGGTTCCCGGTGCAAGGCATCGGGACGAAACATCGCCCGGGTGCTGTTGCCACGAAGCGGCCCGATCAGGCGGTGCAGGAATATCGGGGCTAACCGGAACTTTGCTCCGCAGTTTCGGTGAAAATTAAGGAGATAAGGTGTTGGTCAGGCAGCCCTGAGCCAGCCGGCGCACGAAAATCAAGAAAGGGATAAGCATGTAGAAAGCCTGTGGCTTCCTCGTTTGGACGCGGGTTCGACTCCCGCCAGCTCCACTGTAAAATGATAGTAATAAGCATCTTACACAAGTAAGAACGATTGTAGCTTAAAAAATACGCACGGTTTCAACCGTGCTTTTTCGTTTA
>CAYNOQ010000197.1:0-2045 GCA_964398855.1 uncultured Mariniphaga sp.
CCTTTATTTCGTTCCAGCTTAATGCCATGTTTGAGTAAAATTAAACCAAATTTTGTTTTCGCCTCCAATATACAAACTTTCATCAATCAACATTCTTTTCAACGGGAAATATTATGTAACGCAGTGGAACACTGTTAATTACTTCAGTGACTAACTTTGAGGTATTTTGAAATGACGATAATTTTGCTTTATTTGCTTTTCGGTAAAATAGTAAAAATGCAGTCGGCTTACTTTTAAAATAGGTGGTTGTTTTATAAATCAACTTATTAAAGAAGAATTTAGAGATGTTTAAAAAAATAGTTCCGTTTCTGTTTGCTTGTTTTTCAGGTTGGGCAACGGCTTCGCCGCCGGATAAGAGATATTCGGAACTGATCTCCTATTTCAATTCCAAAGCCATACCGTTGAACACTTCTGCTGATTTAAGCGCAATGATCGATGAAGCCGGAAGCAGACGGCTCGTTCTTTTGGGTGAAGCCACACACGGCACCCGGGAATTCTATCACTGGCGGGCAGAAATTACCAAACGACTCATCGCCGAAAAAGACTTCAATTTTATTGCCGTGGAAGGCGACTGGGCTGCCATTTACCGGTTGAACAAATATGTGAAAGGATTAGAAAATTCCATGTCATCCGCATTGGAAGTGCTGCAGTCATTTCATCGGTGGCCCCTGTGGATGTGGGCAAATACCAATATTCTGGAGTTGGCAGAATGGCTGAAACAACACAACGATCCGCTACCATTTGAGAAAAAAGTTGGATTTTACGGCATGGATGTTTATGGTCATTGGGACGCAATGGATGATTTATTAGCCTACTCAAAAGAAAATCTTGCCGAAATGTATCCTGAGATTGAAAATCTTCTGAACTGTTTCGCAGGACGCAGAAAAGATGAGTGGCACTATGCCCGGGCTGTTGCCGACGGTAAACCTTCCTGCGAAACAGAATTATTGCAGGTTACAGAAATTCTCAGCCACCACAAAGAGAAAATTGATTCGGCAATGGAAAAAGCACACTTCAGAGCCAAACAAAATGCATTGGTAATTCAAAATGCTGAAAACTTTTACAGGCTTGCCGTGCAAAACAGTTTCGATTCATGGAATGCCCGTGTTGACCACATGTGGACAACCGTAAATAAGCTGCTTAACTTTTATGGAGAGGACTCCAAAGGAATTGTGTGGGCACATAATTCACACGTTGGAGATTCGAGGGCAACCTCAATGAGATTTTTTGAACAGTACAATATCGGACAGCTCAGCAGGGAAAATCTAAGCGAAGAGAATGTGTTTATAGCCGGTTTTGGAACATTCCGTGGCAAAGTAAACGCCGGAAGTGAATGGGATGCGCGCATGAAAATTATGAAAATTCCCAAAGCGCAAAAGGGAAGTTTAGACTACCTGCTGAATGAAGTCTCCCATCCGCAGTTTTTAATTCTTTTCAACCGGGAAGAGAGAGATCACCACCTACTGAAAGAGCCGCTGAACCACCGTGCTATCGGCGTTGTATTCAATCCGGCGGAAGATGGAAGCTATGTGCCGACACTGCCGGCTTATCGCTATGATGCACTGCTGTTTATCCGTGAAACAACCGAACTTACTCAAATCAGCAAATAGCATTTTTCTGATAATCAGATAAAAAGCTCTCTGAGCGATGCGAAGTAATCTTCATCCCAGCCGGTGGAAATATTTTCAAAAGCTTCATCGGGGATGTTGGTATGGCGTAACTCTACGCTGGTTCCCTTTTTATCGGGATGCAGCAGAATTGTTACTATGGATGGCTCTTCCTGTTCCCCAAAAAACCACTGCTGCACAATTTTTCGGTTTGCTTCCAGCTCAAGATTTACTCCTGTAATGCTGCCTTCCCACAATGAAAATGCACCGCCCGGCTCAAGCTCCATTTCTGCATCTTCGCCTGTCCATATTTCAAGCATAGCCTTATTGGTCAGTGCATTGTAAACATCTTCAGACGAGGCGGACAGTTTGTAATATCGTTTTAAATTTTTCATCTCATAATTTTTTCACAAAGTTAAATTAAACTTCCAATTCCAA
>CAYNOQ010000198.1:0-2023 GCA_964398855.1 uncultured Mariniphaga sp.
ACGTCAATCACCGTTCCGGTAATTCCGCCCTGGCTCAGCATAAAATGATCCTTGATTTTATTTGCCCGGTCAAGCAGCAGAATCCAAAACTCTTCGTGGTTTAGGTCTCCCAGCAAAGGCATAAAAAAATCAGCAACATCTTTGCTCCCGGTAATTTTTTGAGTTTCAAACACTTCGGCTTCTTTGCGCCGCCTTCCTAATTCAATTGCCGCTAAAATGGCAACAGCCTTTGCTTCTCCGATTCCCTTAAATGTTTTCAGATATTCAATCCCCTTTCTGCCCAACTCGTTGAGATTGTTGTTTACGGACGACAGGATTCTGCGACTTAGCTCAACGGCAGTTTCATCAAGGTTCCCGGAGCCAATCAGAATAGCAATCAGCTCGGCATCGGTCAAAGCTCTTTCGCCCTGCGAAAGCAGCTTTTCGCGCGGACGGTCTTCTGCCGCCCAATCCTTGATATTCAATTTTTTGTATTCGCTCATTTTCCCGAAGTGTGCCTAAAAATATATATTTTTCGGGAATATGCCTCTCCGGGACGAGATTTTGGGCAGAAAAAAAGCTTCTCTGAAACCGGAGAAGCTTTTTAATATATGTTGTATTATGAAAAACTTTCTACAAACTGTTCACTTTCAGGGCAAGCTTTGACTTCAGGTTTGCCGCCTTATTTTTGTGAATAATATTCTTTTTTGCTAATTTATCAATCATCGAAACAACTTTCGGATGATTTTTTTCGGCTTCTTCCCGGCTGGTTTCATTTCTCAGCGCCTTGATGGCATTACGGGTTGTTCTGGCATAATACCTGTTGAGCAACCTTCTTTTTTCGTTTTGCCTTATTCTTTTTAATGCAGATTTGTGATTTGCCATTTTCTATTTTTAAATCATTTTTTTAAAGTAGCCCGTAGGGGATTCGAACCCCTGCTACCAGGATGAAAACCTGGCGTCCTAACCCCTAGACGAACGGGCCTCCTATTTTCATTTCCCTTAATTTTGGGACTGCAAAAATACTTCAATTTTGTAATTCACCAAATTTAATTTTAAAAAAGAGTTGTAGATGGCGTTTTTCGTCTTTGATGTTAAAATTTTGTTTACCCTGCCCGTAAAATGGTAAAAAGTTAAGAAAGCAGATTCAACGCAGCTCAAAATTCTGCCCTAAATAAACCCTTCTGACATCTTCATCGTTTGCAAGATCATGTGCCGTGCCCGACTTCATAATGGACCCCTCAAAAAGCAGATAGGAGCGGTCGGTGATGGAGAGCGTTTCGTGCACGTTGTGGTCGGTTATAAGCACTCCGATATTTTTCTCCTTCAGCTTGACAACAATCTGCTGAATATCTTCCACCGCAATGGGGTCAACTCCCGCAAACGGCTCATCCAACAAAATAAACTTCGGATCGATAGCCAGCGCCCGCGCAATTTCAGTGCGGCGGCGTTCACCACCCGACAGCTGAATTCCCTTGCTTTTCCGAATGTGCTGTAACCCAAATTCAGTAAGCAGGCTTTCCACTTTCTCACGCTGATACTCCTTGCTGTAGTCGGTCATTTCAAGCACTGCCCTGAGATTATCTTCAATGCTCAGCTTTCTGAAAACGGAAGCTTCCTGTGCAAGATAGCCAATTCCCTTTTTTGCCCTTTTATAAACCGGAAGCCTTGTAATATCCTCATCATCAACAAACACCTTCCCCGACAAAGGACGAATTAAGCCTACAATAATATAGAAGGATGTGGTTTTCCCGGCACCGTTTGGACCTAACAAACCAACAATTTCACCCTGCTTAACGTCAAAACTCACGCGGTTGACCACGGTACGGTTACGGTATTTTTTTACGATATTTTCTGCCCGAAGAATCATAGTGAACTATATATGGTGTATTTTACATTTTAAAAGGAAGCTACATTTCATCAAACTCTCTTTCGCGTTTTTTCACCACGCGCTTTGAAATCAGAATTCCTATTTCATAGAGAAGCATGAGCGGCAGCCCAACCATTATCTGGCTAAAAACGTCTGGAGGAGTGATTATGGCTG
>CAYNOQ010000199.1:0-1919 GCA_964398855.1 uncultured Mariniphaga sp.
GCTTTTGTGGCAAGGAACAAAAAGAAAATTTACCACAGAGGACACAGAGAAGCACAGAGGAAAGAGAATTGAGAATTGAGAATTGAGAATTGAGAATTGAGAAAAGAAGACTTAGTGATTTAGTGCCTGCCTGTCCGGTAGGCAGGCTTTTGTGGCGAAAAAAAGAAGGATTAATCAGCGAGAAACAGGGAATTAAGATATAAGATATAAGACAAAAGAAATACCGATTGGAAGTGCATTTTAAAATTATAAATCAAAAACAAAAATTTATTCACTTTAATTAATTAAAAAATGGAAGCAAAAACATTAGGAACCGAAATTGGTGAAATTTGTGGCAAGGCGCTCGACTTTGTCTATGAACAATTGAAAGATCAGCCGCCGGTGGATGATCAGCTTAAGGCGCTTTTCAGTGAAGAACGCAAAAGCGTTTTCAACGTACTTGTGCCGTTGCTAAAACAACATCAGCAGTTGGATGAGGAGAATATGCAGCTGTGCAACATTGAAGCTGCAACTGCTTTAGTGACTGTCTTTGAAAATATGGAAGAAAAGTCGCAGGAGCTGAATCAGGCGCTGGAATATCTGGCTGAAGAAGAGGATATGAGCTTTTTAATGGACGTACAGAGTCTGTTTTTAGTCATGTCATTTTTAGATACTGAGGAATTAGGAAGCTATGCGCCGGAACTTATAGAATATGTAGGATTGTAATTCCACAAAATGTAAAAAAGTCACATTTCTGATTTTAATACTGCTTTTATTCTCCGTTTGTAAAACGGAGGGTAAAGGCAGTTCAGAAGATATTGAAACTTATATTTTTATTCAATCCATTGAACAGCAGGAAGTCAGGATTCATAAATGATTCAATTCTCAGTGCATAATTAAATAAAAAATCATGACAGTTTTTGTAAACAATACTGAAATTAAAGTTTTTGACGGTGCAAAAGTTGCCGATGCTGTAAGAGCATATTATGCAGAAACGGGAAGAAAATATCCATGCAGGATTCCTCTTGTAAAAGATAAATACGGCAATAAAATCGCACCGGACGGTCGCCTTTCAGAAAATAATCACATTTTTATAAACGTAAAATCCCAAAAAAATGAAACAATTTAGAATCAGAACTTTGCTGCCCTTTTGGGCAGTTGTTTTCGCTCTTTTAGTGTTATCTGGCTGTGGCACAAGCCGCAAAGTATCCAAAATTGAAATTGCCGACCGCGAAGTTATTATTCTTGCCGTGAATGATATGCACGCCGCTATCGATAATTTTCCGCGCTTCGCTTTTATGGTGGATAGTTTGCGTGAAATTTATCCTGACCTGCTACTAATTTCAGGTGGTGACAACCAAACCGGCAATCCGGTAAATGACCAATACAAACCCAAAGGTTTACCAATGATTGAGTTGATGAATGCCGCAAAGTTCGACTTTTCAGTTGTCGGTAACCACGAATTTGATACCACTACCGAAGGTTTTGAGCTGCTTGTTAACAGCGCAAATTTTGATTTTGTTTGTGCCAACACATTTCCAACGCAAGGAAACAATATTAAACTCTTACCGCACAAAATTATTATCATGCCTAACGGTGTAAAATTAGCTTTCACGTCTGTTTTAGATATCAATATGACCGGAATTCCCGATACGCATCCCAAAAATACGGAAGGATTTCAATTTGGTGATCCTGTAACTATTGCACAAGAGCTTGTTCATCTGAAAGACAGTGCTGATATTTTAATCTATGTCAACCATTTTGGTTTTGAAAATGATGTGGAATTGACTAACGTTTTGCCTGCTGATAGAGTGGATATGATTATTGGTGCGCATTCGCACACAAAAGTTGATACAGAGCAGATTCATAACGGAATTTTAATTACGCAGGCAGAAAGAAGACTTAACTACACGACATTGATAAAATTACTTGTAAAACCT
>CAYNOQ010000200.1:0-1910 GCA_964398855.1 uncultured Mariniphaga sp.
CGTAAATCAGCGGGAAACAAAGAGAAGCCGCAGAGTTACAAATTCAGAATTCAGAGTTTCGGGTTCCGATAAAATGGAACATTGATGCTGCGGATGAGCGAGTCCATAAATTGGTGTAGAATTTTCGTATTAAATCAAAAAAACATCGCCTGTCAGAGAAAAGCGATGTTTTTTCGGTAATGTTGTTATAAAGTGGATTTACTTTTTGTAAACCTTTTTGTATCCGTAGATAGCGCTGTCTCCTAACTCTTCTTCGATTCGGAGCAGCTGATTGTATTTTGCCATGCGGTCGGAGCGGCTCAGTGAACCGGTTTTGATTTGTCCGCTGTTGGTAGCTACTGCAATGTCGGCAATGGTTGCGTCTTCAGTTTCACCGGAGCGGTGTGAAGTAACGGAAGTGTAGCCGGCACGGTGAGCCATCTCAATGGCATCTAAAGTTTCTGTAAGTGTTCCAATCTGATTCACCTTTATCAGGATTGAATTGGCAGCAGCTAATTCAATTCCTTTTTTCAGGTATTCAACGTTGGTAACAAAAAGGTCGTCACCAACCAACTGGCACTTATCGCCAATTGCTGCGTTCAGTTTTACCCATCCGTCCCAGTCGGCTTCGTGGCAGCCGTCTTCAATACTGTCAATCGGGAATTTTTCCACCAATTCAGTCAGGTAAGCTACCTGCTCTTCGCGGGTACGTTTAACGCCGCTTTCTCCTTCAAATTTGCTGTAATCGTAAATGCCGTCGCTGTAAAACTCAGAAGCGGCACAGTCCAATGCAATTGAAACATCGCCACCATCCTCTTCGCGTCCGGGTTTGTATCCTGCATTTTTAACAGCCTGAATGATGCTGTTCAGTGCATCTTCTGTTCCGTTGAGTGCAGGAGCAAAACCGCCTTCGTCACCAACTGCGGTGCTGAGTCCTCGGTCGTGCAACACTTTTTTAAGTGCATGAAAAACTTCGGTTCCCATGCGTAGTCCTTCGCGAAATGAAGAAGCGCCAATGGGACGAATCATAAATTCCTGAAATGCGATGGGCGCATCGGAGTGTGAACCGCCGTTGATGATATTCATCATCGGCACGGGCAGCGTTTTGGCATTTGTGCCGCCAATGTAGCGGTATAGCGGCAGACCGGAATATTCGGCAGCAGCTTTTGCACAAGCTAATGAAACGCCTAAGATGGCATTAGCTCCCAAATTTGATTTTGTTTTTGTGCCGTCAATTTCCAGCAGCTTGCGGTCGATGGCAACCTGATCGGTTCCATCCATGCCAACTAATTCTTTGACAATCACATTATTCACATTGTCAACGGCTTTCAAAACGCCTTTACCCAAATAGCGGCTTTTGTCGCCGTCGCGTAGCTCGAGCGCTTCGTTTTCCCCGGTTGATGCCCCGGAAGGAACAGCAGCACGTCCGAATGCGCCACTTTCCAGAAGTACTTCCACTTCGATGGTCGGATTTCCGCGTGAATCTAAAATTTCTCTTGCTCTAATGTCGCTAATTAGCATAATAATTTATTTTTTATTGTTTGACTTAATAATAACCAAGTTTGAAAATCAGCAATTTAAGCTGATTGCTGAATAGCTTTCCAAAGATAAACAATTGTTCTGTTTTTATTTTATTGCAGCTGAACAGGGTAGCAGATAATTCATGTAGCGTTAACCTGAATTATGCCAAATTGCGAATTTACAGATGTGTAAAACCGGAAAAGTGCGGGGTATTTGACCTTCCCTAAATAGGTTGACCGTTTTTATTTCGATAATCAAATTACCGGCTTTGTCTAAGTTTCACTGCCGGGTTTGGTAATATTCTACTCCCGAAAATGTCAATGTTTTAATTCCGGCTTTGTCTGAACAGCATTATCTCTTTTGGAATTGCGCAATCAGTTTCTTTTGAAAAAGTACTTTTCAGACAGTCT
>CAYNOQ010000201.1:0-1894 GCA_964398855.1 uncultured Mariniphaga sp.
TTTGGTCGGTTAACCGCTGCTTTTATTTCCTTAATATTTAACTCTTGATTCGCATGATTTATTATATGTTATTCCTTTTTTGGGTAAAGTTGACAAAAAATAACCCAAATCCACTCAGTATTAAAATGATGCCGGCGTATTTAGCCAGTGGACTTTTTCTTTTACTTTTCAATTCATAAGTAAGCACAGCTTTTCCGAAACTGTCATTTTCTATCTTTGCATTTTTCGCTTTTTTGGGCAGTTTAATTTTTTGTACCTGTTCAACAAATCCGCCGTCGGTAAGCATATTCAGATCCAGACGAAATTCACGGTCGTTAATTTGAGTGATATCCGGATCTTTCATATCTAATTCACCTTTCCATTTTCCGTTTTTGCCCAAATTCATCACCGCCGGAGCTTTCATTGTGAAGGTATAAGTGCGCTCCATAGGTTCTTCCTCATATTTGAAATCTGAAAAAAAGTAAGAAGGCATTCCTCTCTCGATCAGTCTTTTCAGTGATGCCTGGTTGTTTCCCGTTGTCCTTTTGAAGTTATCCCACTGCATCGCATTGAGCTTCATTGTCATTGCTATTTCTGCATTGCCCAGTTCATCGATGTTTAACTCTAATAATTGTTTTAAGCCTCTGATTTCTTGTTGTGCAGTTATTTTGTTAAACCCTGCGAAAAACAGTTGCAAAATTATGGCGTATATAATGATTCTGATGTTCATAATGATCTCTTTTATTGGTGATTATTGTAATGAATTGTAAATCATGGTTACATCGTTCTGGCTTCCGCTTCCCATATCAACAGTGATTCCTGCAACTCCGCCGGATGTCCGTTTGAATGCGCCACTCCAGCTGATATAACCGTATGGTCCGTTTGTTTGTCCCTGATAAACAGTGAAGCCGTTACTTTGTCCAGCTGTGGAATAGCTGACCTGATAGCCGTAAGCCTCAATAGATTGCTTGATTGCCATCATCGCCTGGTCGGCACTGCTTGCGCCTCTGATGCTGTATATCTGTACATTGGCACCGGTAGATTGGTTTCCAAAAATGGCAATCATATAGGGATTTTGCGAATTATCAGGAAATTGTGACCAATGTGACGGATATGAAAATGTAACCTCACCTCTGTATTGTTTGCCACTTGCAACAGCGCCACCTCCGTCACCTCCGCCACCTGCTTGTCCGCCTTGCGGATTTTGTGCGTAATAGGTTTCATTCTGTCCGGTTTGAGTAAAACTTTTAGCTATGTCATCAACTTTTTGACGCAGGAAACTATCGTCTTTCAACTCCATAGCCACAGCTCCGTCTTTAATTAACTTTTCGATATGCAATATTGAATAACGGGGATCTCCCATTTGAGCCATTTGCATAAATTCCTCCACCTGTTTCATACCGTGCTCCATTGCCTCTTCGCTTGTGCCAATACTACCCAGTCCTTCACCGCCAATCAAGGTAGCTTCCAGTCCGTAGTAGCTTCCGTTTAAATGAAAGCCGGGATAGGCATGTCCCGGAATCATATAAATGACCGGATCCATTCCCATCTGCAGCATAATGCTGGCGTAAAGCAGAGACAATTCGATACACAATCCGGTGTTTCCTGTCACCACTTCGCGCGGCAGGCGCAGATTTTGAGAAATAGACTGATAATCCGATTCGTTTGTCGGAATACCTCCGGTTCCGCTATAAACCATGTGGCTGTTCACTGTTGCCTGATAGATTCCCATCAACACCCTGGCACTCTCTTCGGGTGTGTTCACAACCACGGCTTTTTCTCCTTTTAATACTTTTTCCTGAATTTGTTGTGTGTAGTATTTGACAATCGGATCTTCCGGCGTGATGAAGCAGCTGAGCAGCACATCATTATCGAAAATATCCTGATAACCTGCAATTTCGCTGGTAGGAATCTG
>CAYNOQ010000202.1:0-1849 GCA_964398855.1 uncultured Mariniphaga sp.
AGAGCGATTTCATCATCCGGTTTTCCTTCGCTTTTTAGCTCGTCAATCACCTGCTTTTCGGTCTTTCCTGTCATGAGTGCCTCAGTTTGTGCAAAAAAATTGGCAAGCAATTTTTGATGATGGTCGCCAATCTGATTGTGGCTAATTGCAGGTGCGATAAAATCGCAGGGAATCAGTTTGGTTCCCTGATGAATCAACTGATAAAAAGCGTGTTGCCCATTGGTTCCGGGTTCGCCCCAGATAACCGGGCCGGTCTGATATTCTGCCACTTCTCCGTTTCTGTCCACATATTTTCCGTTGCTCTCCATGTTTCCTTGCTGAAAGTAGGCTGCAAAACGGTGCATATACTGGTCATACGGCAGAATGGCTTCGGTTTCGGCGCCATAAAAGTTGTTATACCAGATGCCGAAAAGCGCTAAAATAACCGGAATATTCTGATTGAACGGAGCGTTTCTGAAATGGGTGTCCATGGCATGTGCCCCATCTAAAAGCTGAGTAAAGTTCTCATACCCAATCCCCAACACTATGGAAAGTCCGATTGCCGACCAGAGTGAATAGCGCCCGCCGACCCAGTCCCAAAACCGGAACATCTGCTCAGGATGAATTCCAAATGCCACAACCTCTTTTTCGTTGGTGGAAACGGCAACAAAATGATTTCTGATATGCTTTTCATCTGCGGCTGTCTCCAGAAACCAGCTTCTTGCAGTAGCTGCATTGGTCATGGTTTCCTGAGTGGTAAATGTTTTGGAAGTGATGATAAACAGCGTGGTTTCAGGATTGACTTTCTTCAGGGTTTCTGCAATGTGGGTTCCGTCAACATTAGAGACAAAATGCAGGTTCAGATGATTTTTATAGGGCTTCAGCGTTTCCGTAACCATTAGCGGACCTAAATCCGAACCGCCGATACCAATGTTCACAATATCGGTAATCGGGTTGCCCGTAAATCCTTTCCACTCACCGGAAATCACTTTTTCGGAAAAAGTTCTCATCTGCTCAAGCACGGCATTCACTTCCGGCATAACATCTTTTCCGTCTGCCAGAATTGGTGAGTTGGCACGGTTTCTCAAAGCAACGTGCAACACTGCCCGATGCTCTGTAGCATTGATTTTCTCACCGGTGAACATGCTTTCAACCGCTTCCTGCAAATTGCACGCTTCCGCAAGCTCAAGCAGCAGTTCGCGTGCTTTGTCGTCAACAATGTTTTTTGAAAAATCGACAAGCATATCATCTAACCGGATAGAATATTTTTCAAACCGCGCCGGGTCGGATTCAAAAATTTCAGAGATGTGGGTGCCTTCAAAAGCAAAAAAATAATCTTCAAGCTTTTCCCACGCTTTTGTGGTTGTCGGATTTATTTTCGGTAGCATACTTCTTTTTTTGATGGTTACTGAATCAAGAATATTTTAAGAAATGATTTTGTAATGCCGTTTTAAACAATAACAGATTTGCAAAGATAATTTTTTACTGAAAAGAGTTCTGTTCAATTGGAGTATTACTTTCAGAAAAGGATAATACTACTTGGAAAAGGCAAAAATGACTACAAAACACGTAAATGCAGAAATTAGATGCAAGACTATTAGTAGTAAGTATCAAGACAAGGGGGAAGCCCCTCTGACTCCTCTGAGGGGGAGAAAAGAGAAACTCTGCTCAGCATTTATCCTGTTATTCAGCTGCAATCTAGACTTGTACAACTGCCCGGGTGCCCCATTTTATTAGGTCTCTAAAAGGACACCTAAACATGGAGAATTTTAGTGAATTTCACTGAACTTTACCAAACAAAAAAGCCTGAAATCATTGATTTCAAGCCTTTTGGTAAATTTTGTTGTATCTTATTGTTGTCCTGCCAGGG
>CAYNOQ010000203.1:0-1765 GCA_964398855.1 uncultured Mariniphaga sp.
ATTAGTGAGAAGCTTTAAAATAATTGCTTATCTCACTGTTTATCTTTCTGATCTGCTGTTCATTCAGCTTCACAACTTTTCTGTCGTAGGTCATCAATCCGTTCACTTCAATTTCCACGTCGGTGGTTTGAGTGTAAACTGCTGCGGAGTAGCCAAACGGAATGAGTTCTTTTAGCTTTTCGGCATATTCAACGTAAACTTTTGTTGCCTCTTCCGATGTTTTATACTGAACATAACCCCAGTTTCGGTCTTTTTCCCAAAGATGCTCTTCCAAAACCAGCCCGATACCACCATATTCTCCCAGAACATTTACCCGTTTTGAATCGAAAAGTCCCATCACCGGGTTCGGATAGTTGTGCATATCCAGGATGTCGCCCACATCGTAATGGTTTCCTCCACTTGCCGGATTTATCAGCCGCGACGGATCGTAATTCTTCGTCCAGGAAACAATCTCTTCGGTTTTGAACTGTCCCCACGCTTCATTGAACGGAACCCATACAACCACACTTGGATTGGAGTAGGTCAAATCCATAATCTCCTTCCACTCCTGCCGGAAATTTGCCTCCGATTCGGCATTGCGCTGCAGCTCCTGTCCGTTAAAATAGTTCCATCTCTGCCATTGTGGAGAGCGGTCGCCATTTGGCATATCCTGCCAGACTAAAATCCCCTCACGATCGCAGTGATAGTACCAGCGTGCCGGCTCCACCTTCACATGCTTGCGAATCATATTGAAGCCAAAATCCTTGGTTTTCTTAATGTCATAGAGCAGCGCTTCATCGGTTGCCGCAGTGTAAAGCCCGTCGGGCCACCAGCCCTGATCTAACGGACCAAAATGAAAATAATCCTTGTTGTTCAGCTGCATTCGCATCACACCGTTGGCATCGCGCGAAGCGGAAATCTTGCGCATACCGAAATAGCTGTTCACCTTGTCCAGCTCTTTGCCCTCTCTCCAGATTGAAATTTCCATTGAATAGAGAAACGGCGATTCGGGACTCCAAAGTTTTGCATCGGGAACGGCAACTTCCACCTCTAATCCGGCGGCAGCTTTTCCTGTGCCGACAACCTTTCCGTTTTCTAACGCCTTCACCTCAATGATATCGCCCTGCCGGGTTCCTTCCGTTGCAGCCAACACGGAAACATTTCCGCCATCAATATTGGGAACAGTTTTCAGATGAGTAACATAAACATTTTCAACCGGCTCAATCCAGACCGTCTGCCAGATTCCGGTAACCGGAGTGTACCAGATTCCGTGCGGGTCATTCACCTGCTTCCCGCGCGGCTGAAATCCCCTGTCGGACGGATCCCACACCCTGACTGTCAGTTTCTGTTCACCTTTTGTCAAGAACGGAGTGATGTCAAAACTGAATGGCGTATAACCCCCCTGATGTGAACCCACTTTTATGTCATTCACCCAAACATCTGCTTTCCAATCAACTGCACCAAAATTGAGTAGCACATTTTTATTCTTCCAGGTTGCCGGAACGGTGAAACTGCGCTGATACCACAGCTCGCGGTTTTCCCCCACCCTCTTTTGAACTCCCGAAAGTGAAGATTCAATAGGATAAGGAACTAAAATTTTACCGTCAAAGCCGTCAGGTGCATTGCTTCCCTTATCTAAAACCGCATAATCCCATAATCCGTTCAGGTTGAGCCACTGCCCGCGTTCCATCTGCGGACGGGGATATTCCGGAAGCGGATTAGCCGGATCAATTTCTTCTGCCCAGCGGGTTTTTATACGATTGCCGGCAGGCTGCCAGGTTTGTGC
>CAYNOQ010000204.1:0-1667 GCA_964398855.1 uncultured Mariniphaga sp.
TTACAAACTACGAAAAACCATGATTTTTAAAAACCTGAGTGCTTGGTGGTGGAATTATGTATATTTATCGGGCGGAATATGTAAATTTGAAATGAAAACAAAAACAGTATGACAATAACCACCGAAATGCTAACACGCGGTATAAAAAATTGCCGAATTAGTAGGTTATTCAAGGGTTGTAGTCCGCTTCAACTTTTGTGTAACTTGACAGGAAATCACCCGAAATCGGCAACAAAAACATACCGCCACACGTTCGCACCATCGTGCTGGATTTCAGACTTCCCAAAGCGCTGACGGCTATTTTTACGGGAGCTGCGCTTTCTCTGAGTGGTTTACAGATGCAGACCATTTTTCGCAATCCTCTTGCAGGACCTTATGTGCTGGGTATCAGCGCAGGCGCCAGTCTGGGAGTGGCGCTTTTTGTGCTTGGCTTCTCTTCTGCATTTACTTTCGGCATTTTTTCGCTGACGGGCGCCTGGTCGCTCGCTTTAGTTGCCTGGGCAGGCTCATTTTCAGTTATTCTGTTA
Organism: uncultured Mariniphaga sp.; assembly: GCA_964398855.1. Taxonomy (GTDB): domain Bacteria; phylum Bacteroidota; class Bacteroidia; order Bacteroidales; family Prolixibacteraceae; genus Mariniphaga. Next base: position 528 of record CAYNOQ010000204.1, read on the forward strand.
GTGCTCTATGTGTCGGCAAAAGTAAATGATATTATGACCATTCTGATTTTGGGTATTCTCTTTTCCAGTGCAGTGAGCGCAATTGTGAGTATTTTGCAATATTTCAGTGAAGAGTCGATGCTCAAAGCGTTTATAATCTGGACGATGGGTAGTTTGGGCAGCGTAACCAAATCACAATTGATGGTTTTAGCGCCGGCAGTGGGCGCCGGTATTTTTTTAGCTTTCCTCAAAGTGAAGGATTTGAATGCTTTTTTATTGGGCGAGGATTATGCCCGCTCGCTCGGAGTTACCGTCAAAACAAGCAGAATGGTTATTTTACTGAGTACCAGTTTGCTGGCAGGAACCATAACCGCTTTTTGCGGTCCAATCGGTTTTATCGGAATTGCCGTGCCACACCTTTGTCGTGTGCTTTTCAAAACAGCCAATCATATGATTTTAGTGCCGGCGGTTATTTTAACAGGCTGCATTGTCATGCTTTTCAGCGATATTGTTTCCCAGCTTCCCGGTGTTCAGGCAACGCTTCCCATAAATTCCGTTACGGCGCTGATCGGCATTCCGGTTATTGTGTGGATGATTGTGAAAAACAGAAAATTTGTTTCGGTGTGATGAAGGAGCAGCAGGTAAATATTGAGCTGAGCGGTTTGTCGGTGGGTTATCCGCAGCCCGGGGCAAAGCCTTTGGAAGTTCTGGGGAACCTGAATTTTACCGCTGCTGCCGGCGAAATGGTAGCGCTCATCGGCAGCAACGGCATCGGGAAAAGTACCCTGTTGCGCACCATTGCAGCTTTTCAGCCTGTCCTTGCCGGCGAAATAACCATCGGTGGCATGAACCTGAGTGCACTCACTCCCCGCAAAATTGCGCACGTGATGAGTTTTGTCTCCACAGAAATCATCAGGGCAACAAACCTTACGGTTTTTGACATGGTCGCCTACGGTAGATTTCCCTACACCAACTGGTTCGGCACGCTTTCAGGCGAAGATAAATCCGTTGTTTGGGATGCTATCCGCAAAGTGGGAATTGAAGAGCTGGCGCACAAATCCGTGATGCACATCAGCGATGGCGAACGACAGCGCACCATGATTGCTCGCGCCTTAGCGCAGGATACGCCGGTGATAATTTTAGACGAACCAACTGCTTATC
>CAYNOQ010000205.1:0-1661 GCA_964398855.1 uncultured Mariniphaga sp.
CCGCCCAATATTGAACACAAAAGAAGGGAACGTATTGTAACTGTTTCGGTAAAACCCGACCGCGTGGCGTTGGGTGAACTTGCCAAAAGAGTGAAAGCAGCCGTTGAAGATGTTGATACCCCGCAGGAGGTGCTGATGAATATCGGCGGAACCTACGAAGATCAGCAGGAATCGTTTATGGATCTGGGTCTGCTGATGATTGTCAGTTTGATTCTCGTTTTCATTGTGATGGCTTCACAGTTTGAATCGTTTTCCATGCCGTTTGTGATTATGTTTTCCATTCCGTTTGCATTTACCGGAGTAATTCTTGCGCTCTTGATAACCGGCACCACGCTAAGTCTTGTAGCGGCGCTGGGAGCTGTTCTGCTGATCGGAATTGTGGTGAAAAACGGAATCGTGCTCATAGACTTTACCAACCTGCTGCGCGACCGCGGGATGGAACTTTATGAAGCCATTGCAGCTTCCGGAAAATCACGTCTGCGCCCCGTTTTGATGACTGCCGCAACAACCGTTTTGGGAATGTTGCCGCTGGCGTTGAGCACCGGAGAAGGCTCCGAACTGTGGAGACCCATGGGAATCACGGTTATCGGCGGATTGGTTTTTTCAACAATCGTAACCATGGTAATTGTTCCTGTAATGTATGGATTGATGGCAGTGCGCGGAGAGAGAAACAAAAAGCAGAAACTGTCAAAACAGTTTCGTTTCATGGATTAAAAGGCAAAAATATGAAAGCAGTTATGATAATATTTAATCAGGCAAATACCGAACGTGTTGAGTTTATGCTTGATAAATTAGGCATCAGGGGATACACCTGGTTCAGCGAAGTGAGAGGCAGGGGAAGCCAGACAGGCGAGCCGCGGATGGGAACGCACACATGGCCCGAAATGAATTCCGCAGCGCTCACGATGATTCCCGATGAGGAAGTTGACCAATTGTTAGACTCTGTCAGAAAACTCGACGAAATTAACGAGGAGGTCGGTGTCAGGGCGTTTGTCTGGAATATCGAAAAAAGCGTTTAAAAAATATAATGAGAACAGCCGGGAATGAAAAAATTCGCAAAAGTAATTTTTTCATTCCCGCACTTTTCAATCCCCCAAAGAGAGTTTTCCTAAACTTTTCAACTATACATTGTTAGTTAATGGTTGAGGCGGCATACCGGAAACAAGCATTGTTTTGGTTATATTTGCAAAAATTACAGAAATGACTCCTATTTACAATGAAGATGCAATACGTACACTAAATTGGCATGAGCATATCCGCAAGCGTCCGGGTATGTACATTGGAAAACTGGGAGACGGTTCTTCATCCGATGATGGAATATACGTGTTGCTGAAAGAGGTGATGGATAACTCCATCGATGAATTTATGATGGGTTTTGGAAAGAAAATTACCATCAGCGTTAGCGATGATAAAGTGGTTGTGCGCGATTTTGGACGGGGTATTCCGTTGGGCAAGCTCCTGGAAGTTGCCAGCCAGATGAATACCGGTGCAAAATACGATTCCAAAGTTTTTAAGAAATCAGTGGGATTAAACGGCGTTGGCATCAAGGCGGTGAACGCCCTGTCATCAAAATTTACCATTCGTTCAATCCGCGAAGGCGTAGGCAAAGAGATTGAATTTGAGCGCGGTATTGCCGCTGCTGAAAAAGAGCTGACCCTGCC
>CAYNOQ010000206.1:0-1656 GCA_964398855.1 uncultured Mariniphaga sp.
CGGTGTGTATTTCTAATTAACCGAGAAGAGAATGGTAAATCTTTGAGTTGGAGAATGGCATAATTCATCGCTTCTATATAATTCTGAACCTCCTCCCAATCTTCTCTGTATGCAATATCCAGATCATTCTTGTCCAAAAAAACATCTTCTATATTTGTTTGAGTGCCTTCAATTTTGCTGCTTTGAGTGGCTTCTTTGGCTAAATGCATACTGATAAATAAATCCGGGTTGGGAATGTGTTCGGAATACATATCAAGCCGCCCAATCTGACGGTCAGCCTGAGAAAGCAAATGTTGAATTTCCATATCATCCACTATCCATTGTCTGTTCAGCGGTGTTGGCTGAAAACTGTCATAATAGCCCTGATTGATGAAAGCTCCTGATTTAAATTGCTTCATTTGTTTCTTATTTTAAAAAAATCACTACAAATTTAAATAAAGAATTCCTTATTTAAATAAAGCGCATAAAATTTAAATAAGAAAAAGTGTTTTTAAAAAAGCGGTCATTAATTTTATTTGTGACTTTACTATTTTTTGTTTCCTGTTTGGGAACGAAATTGAATGTAGCCAATAGATATTGATTGTCTCTGATATTGAGTGTTTTTCAGTAGATTTCACCTTGGTAACTGAAAACCGGCTGTTTTGCCGGCTGCAAAAGAATATCTATTTTTGAGCCAGAATAGCTTGATAAAATAACACTTTACAGCATTTTACCGGCTGTTTGACACCCGCTTTTGCAATGCGGGCTTTTTGTTTTGTCTGTTGACCGGAGGTAAACATCACATTTTGTTTGGAAAATGATTTCATTGGATAAAGTAACAGTTAGTTTTGGCGGATTTGACCTGATAAAAGAGGTGAATTTTCTGATTCAACCGGATGACCGGATCGGGCTGATTGGAAAAAATGGCGCCGGGAAAACAACTTTGTTGAAAATCATTTCCGGACTCTTGCAACCTACAACAGGTGATGTGAATGTTCCCAAAGAGACCACCATCGGCTACCTGCCGCAGGAGATGGTTTTGAAAGATTCAAGCACCCTGATTGGAGAAACAGAGCTGGCTTTTGCCGAACTGCTTGAAATTGAAACGAAAATTAACAGGCTGAATCACGAAATTTCCGTGGCAACTGATTATCATACTGAAGAGTATCTGAAAAAATTAGATCAAATTTCTGAAAAGAATGAGAGGTATGCCATTTTAGGCGGCGATTCCTATCGGGCAGAAATGGAGCAAACACTGATTGGATTGGGCTTTGAGCGAACTGACTTTAACCGTCCGACATCCGAGTTCAGCGGTGGCTGGCGAATGCGGATAGAGCTTGCCAAATTACTACTCAAAAATCCGGATATTATTCTGCTTGACGAACCGACAAATCATTTAGATATTGAGTCGATCCAGTGGCTTGAGAATTTCCTGAAAGGATACAGGGGCGCTGTCGTGCTCGTTTCGCACGATAAAACTTTTCTGGATACGGTGTGTAACCGGACATTGGAGATTTCGTTAGGCAAAATTGCCGATCAGAAAATGAACTATTCGGCATTTGTGAAATGGAAAAGGGAGCAGCATGAAATTCAGCTGGCTGCCTACCGGAATCAGCAAAAGATGATTGAAGACACTGAAAAGTTTATTGAGCGTTTCAGGTATAAAGCCACAAAAGC
>CAYNOQ010000207.1:0-1652 GCA_964398855.1 uncultured Mariniphaga sp.
ACTTATTTTGCTCATTATCAATTATTTAACATTGTTTTTAACGAAGTATTGTCAACTTTAAGCAACTTTAATATCTATTTATTCAAAATTATTTTTTTAGTTAACACCCCTGCCCGGGTATGGATATTCACAAAATAAATTCCTCCGGGTTGATTACTAATATTAATCTTTTCGTTTACATCAGGAAACACCAGGCTATAAGCCTGTTCACCAAGAGTATTAAATACTTTTATTTGCTCTGCACTTCCTTCGTGTTGAATTGAGAAAATACCATTATTGGGATTCGGATAAATATTTAACGATTTTGCACTTAAATTTGCTATACCGGTATGAATTTTTAAAGTAAAGGCTAAAGTTTTCCAACCAGAGTAATTCCCATCATCACAGGCTTTACGAATATGGAAGTAATAAGTTGTAAGCTCCTCTAAATCTGTCAGACTAATGGATGTTCCGTTGATAGTTGTTCCTTCTGTATTGGGTACTTCTTCCGTTTGGCTTAACTGATATTGGAAAGTATCATTTTCTGTTCCATCCCAGGAGATTTCGGCTGAAGAATTGGTTGAATTTGATAGGTCTAACTCATTCACTCCCTTGCAAATATAATCTAAATGTATGATAGCAATATGATTTTTTCCAACACCATTATAAGCTGTAAACTCACCGGCTAACATAATTTTATCTTCTGGTAGAGGAGTTATTGAATAAATAGTATTATTGGCTCCTATGCTTGAATTAAATGATTTATCAATAGAGCCATCACTATTAAGCCGGACTAGTCTACTGTAAATTTCATTATTAAATCTGTTAAAATAGCCTGCAACCAATATTCTCCCATCGGCTTGTATTTCTATTGAATAAACAGTACTATTGGCACCTACCCCTATATTAAAGGTTTCATCAACCGATCCATCAGGATTTAGTCGTACCAATCTATTATAAGTTTCTCCATTATAAGAAGTAAAGGCACCTCCCACTAAAATTTTATCATCAGGTTGAATTGCCATACCTCTTACGTTACCTGAAAAACCACTTCCTACTTTAAATGTATCATCCAAAGAGCCATCGGAATTCAGTCGTATTATACGGTTGTATTCCTTATCTTTAAATTTTGTAAAACTACCGGCTACTATCATTTTACCGTCAGACTGGAAAACCAGATCAAACGTCCAGTCATTAAAGCCTACACCGGGATCAAAGCTTGTGTCTAATGAACCATCGCTATTTAATTTCACTATGCGACCTCGAGTTACATTGTCATACTTTGTAAAAGCTCCAATTAAAAAGATCTTTCCATCGGGTTGCATCTTTATTCTATATATTGTATTATCCGGTCCAACACCTTTCTTAAAAGTTTCATCAGGGGTGCCATCCAAATTTAATCTTAAGAAAACCAAATTACTTTTATCATCAAAGGTTCCAAAACTTCCTCCCACTAAAATCTTTCCACCTGATTGAACAGCAATATCATAAACGCTCTTATTGAAACCGTAACCTATTTTAAAACTTTCATCTAATGTACCATCTGGATATATTCTGGCTAATCTTCTTCGAAATACTCCGTTATAAAAATCGAATTCTCCACCAATCAGCATTTTTCCATCTGACTGTAAAGCTACTCGCCTAATAGCCTCATCAGTTCCTTTCTTTATATA
>CAYNOQ010000208.1:0-1642 GCA_964398855.1 uncultured Mariniphaga sp.
TTTGCGGTGACGATCCCGAGTTCTCGGGAAACTCGCGACCATTTAGCAATCATTTCATAAAAAAAGCAGCCGTTTCTGACTGCTTTTCTATGCGGTGACGATCCCGAATTCTCGGGAAACTCGCGACCATTAGCAGTCATTTCATAAAAAAAGCAGCCGTTTCTGACTGCTTTTCTTTGCGGTGACGACGAGACTCGAACTCGCGACCTCCGGCGTGACAGGCCGGCATTCTAACCAACTGAACTACGCCACCATATTTTACTCCTTTTTGAACTTCATTTCCGGCTTTTTCAATCCTGAAATGTGCTGCAAATATATACTTTCTTTTATTTACCGCAATGCAAATAAAAATAATTTTTCACAAATCATTTATGTTGCTTATTATTAAGGGATTAAATATTTAATTTACTTAAACCTGAACGATATTTTCCTTGTTGAGAACCTTCTCTCCGTTCCACCTGTAGGTTAAGAGTGTCTTGTTTGCAGTAATGCAGCTGTCCAGACAGCAAATATTGGGTTTTTGAATAGAGTCACCTTTCTTTCTGCAATAGTGCCCAAAAAAAACAATGGGCGCATCATCAGGGTAGGGTAGCGTTTTGGGAAGAATCTCGGAAGGAATGGAATATTCCGGTAATCTGAACTTACTTTCAAAAGAGATCTGTTCAAAAGTTTTTCCCTTCGGCTCTTCCCACCACCGAATTCTGAATGAGCGCGGAGACACTCCTTTATTATTGATAATTTTTAGATCGTGGGGCATTTTAAACTGAAGTCCTTTTGTGAGCAGCCAGATATTTTGCGCCAGCTCAGATTCGGGATGTTTATGAATTTCTCTGAATACCTGTTTTTCGATTTTTCCCGGTGTCAGGTTTTGATGAATATATTGAACTGCTTCATCTGACCAGCAGGCATGAACCACCCGAAACCCGTCAAGTTCCAGAAAGAGCGGCAGGGTGCGAAGCCATTTCAGATGACTTTGCCACTCTTCGGAATAGTTGACAAACTCATTGATGGTTTTTAGAATGGCAATGAAGTTTTTAAATGGTGGCTTAATCAGCGGATTTCCTTTCTTGTCCTTGATGTGCGCAATAATCGCATTGATTTCGTGATTTCCCAAAATGGCAAGCGCTTTCTCGTTTTCCACCATTTTACGAACAATTCCGATGGTCTTGCGGATTTGTGGTCCGCGATTGATAAAATCGCCTACAAAAACAGCTTTTCTTTCCGGATGGGCATAAACACCGGCTTTTTTTTCATAGCCCAACTTCTGAAAAAGTTTTTTCAGAAGTTCAGCGTGTCCGTGCACATCACCAATTATATCATACATAAAAGAGTAATGAAGATTTTTGCAAAAGTAATGGAAAGAGGCTGAAATTCCTTCATGTAAAAAGATAAGTTGAAATAACTCAGCAATTGAAAAAAACCGGCTTGCTGTTTTGGATTTTGGGGAACAACTCTTCATTTGAACAAAGTTTTTGAAAATACAGAAAAAGATACTTCCGGCATACTTGTGTAAGTGTCTGGTAGTCATCGTGTAATTTAATGAAAGCTTTTGCAATTTGGCAGTGGAAGGCGTATTTTCGTCAGACTTTGGAATTGGAAGTTTAATTTAACTTTGTGAAAAAATTATGAGATGAAAAATTTA
>CAYNOQ010000209.1:0-1609 GCA_964398855.1 uncultured Mariniphaga sp.
TGCAGCTGAACCATAAACGGTAGCTGTGTTACTGCCGCAACATCCGGTTTAAATTTAAAAATTGACCATAAATATGGCGTTAGCACCGTTGCAAACCAGGATGAACCCCAGCGAAAGAAAAAAGCAGTCCACAAACCGGTAATTGTCTGATTCAGCAGTATCAGGTAAACGAATATATCCATTTTCGTTGTAACCACGTGAAGCCGCTTTGTTTTGAACCGCCGGATGATAAGCAGAATCAGACCTGTCAAAACCAACAGCCCGAAAGCAAAAGCCGTAACTTCAAGAATCTGAAGACGGAGCGGCGACCTGTTCCACAAAATTACCGAACGCGGCACTAAAAAGGCGGTGAGATGTCCAAAAAAGAGAAAAACAATGCCCCAGTGAAAAGGTCTGCTGCCAAAGTATAACTGCCTGCTTTCCAGGAATTGACTGGAAAGCGATGAAACCTGAAAGCCAAAATAGCGATACCTGTAGATGCTGCCGAACAGCATGGTAAAAAGAGCCAGGTAAGGTAAAACGATAAAGAAAATTGTTCCGCTCATGTTTACTTTGTAATAAGATTCAATTTTTATTTAACATCCTTCCATTGCGGAAGTTTTTCAAAACTTTCAGCTTTTTTCCGTGAGCTGAAAGTGAATTTTTCAAATTCAGAATCGGGAAAATTGTTTTGCATCACCTGCAATAATATGCTAAGCATCCCCTGATACACATTTCCGTCAATCCGAAAGGAATCAACCATTCTCTGCAGAGCAGGAATCATCATGGAGACGATTAGCTCTTCGGCAAGCACGGTATCTTTTATTTTGGGAAGCAAGGTAAGCACATTGGGCAGGTGGTCGGGAAGTTCGCTGCTGCAATCGTTGCCCGCCTCTCTTTGCTCCCTTTTCATGTAGGCTAAAAACACACCCCGGTTATAATCTTCGCCATACAACACATAACCAATGTCCAAAAAGCAGAGTGCCTGTACATCAAAAGTGCTGATATAGTATTCCTGCTGCTCTGCAACAGATTTTTGCCCTATATGGGCAATAAACTGTTCCAGTTCCGGCTCAAGTTCCGGACAAAATTCCCATACAATCTTTCTCCATTCATTGATGAAGTGCTCCCTTTCCGGTGATGGATACCTGAAAACTTCAGCCAAAGCGGTATAATGTGTCAGGTTGCTCATGTTACAATCCCCGTTGCGGTTTTTTAAGGAATCCAAATCCCATGCCTCCTCTGTGTTCATGCGTATCTTCAATCATTTCAATCGCTTCTTCGCGGTGTGCCGGCGGAATCACAAACCGGTCGTCCAATTTGGCGAGTGAAGTGAGCCGGTAAATATCATCTGCCACGGCAGCCGTAAGTCCGGATTCCAGGAGCCTTCTGTCCACTGTTTCGCGACTGATGTCTCCTACCGTAACTTCACGCCGGTGAAGGCGTACGCTCATCAGTTTTTTCAAAATATTTCCAACGATGGTTGTATCGCCTGCACTGAACAAACTTGCTAAATATTTCAGCGGAAGTCGTTGATTATCCATGTCATCCCACAACGAATTGCCCACGGAATCATACTTTTGATTGTCATTTATCTGTGCCATGGCAGGCAGCAGCGGCATCACATAAA
>CAYNOQ010000210.1:0-1600 GCA_964398855.1 uncultured Mariniphaga sp.
TAATCAATTTGTCCATAAAAAAGCGCTTAAATCCGGCTAAATCTAATTAAAATAAATGGTATATCTTTACAAAAAAGTTAGGAAACATGCTTGATCAGTCAACAATTTGTGCCATTTCAACATCACCGGGCAGCGGCGCCATAGCGCTAATCAGGCTTTCGGGTCCTGATGCCGTTGCCATTACCGAAAGAGTTTTTCAAAGTCCGAACCGGACAAAAAAACTGAAAGACCAACCGGGCAACACGCTGCATTTCGGGCAGATTGCTTCAAACGGCGAAGTCGTTGACGAGGTGGTGGTTGCCCTGTTTCGTGCGCCGCACTCGTTTACCGGTGAAGATATTGTGGAAATTTCCTGTCACGGCTCGGTCTATGTTCAGCAAAAAATTCTTGAAATTCTTATTGAAAACGGCGCCAGAATGGCACGCCCCGGCGAATTTACCCAACGTGCATTTTTGAACGGAAAAATGGACTTGTCGCAGGCGGAAGCGGTTGCAGACGTGATTGCCGCATCAAACAAGGCAGCGCATAAACTGGCGCTGAACCAAATGCGCGGAGGTTTCACCAAAGAGATTAACGCGTTGCGCGATCAGCTGCTGCACTTTACGGCAATGATTGAGTTAGAGTTAGATTTTTCTGAAGAAGATGTTGAGTTTGCCGATCGGGAAGCGCTGAAAGAGCTGGCTGAGACGGTGGAGCAGCTGCTGCGGAAACTGAAAGATTCGTTTCAGTTGGGAAATGCCATTAAAAATGGTATTCCGGTTGCCATTGTGGGAGAAACCAATGTGGGAAAATCAACGTTGCTCAACGCACTGCTCAACGAAGAAAAAGCCATTGTTTCCGACATACACGGAACCACGCGGGATGTGATTGAAGATGTTGTGAATATTCACGGAACCGCTTTCCGGTTTTTCGATACAGCCGGAATCCGCGAAACAAAAGACCACATTGAAACATTGGGAATTGAGCGAACTTATAACAAGCTGGAGCAGGCTACGGTTGTTTTACTGGTGGTTGACATGCACACCCCCTACCCTGTTGTGAAACAGCGTATTGATGAAATAAGAAAGCGAATTGGCGACGACCGGAAGCTGATTGTTGTTGCAAATAAAATTGATACCGGAGATGCAGAAACTATCCGGAAAATGAAAAAATTTGAGCTGAAAGCGAATGAAAACTTAGTTTTCATTGCCGCTAAAACAAAGCAAAATTTAGAGCAACTCATTGATTTGATGATCCATTCGGTGAATATGGAACAGGTTGATCAGGAAGATGTGATTGTTACCAATGTGCGCCACTACGAGATTCTGAAAAATGCACACCTGGCAATCCTGCGCGTTTTAACCGGATTAGAAAACGGAATTACCGGCGATTTTCTGGCTCAGGACATCCGTGAATGCCTGCACTACCTGTCTGAGATAACCGGGGAGATTACGACTCACGAAGTGTTGGGGCACATATTTAAAAACTTCTGTATCGGCAAATAAGTAATTGACATTCAATTTTATTTTAAAACACATGAGTAAAAACACAATTTTAGTGAGTGGGGCCAATGGAAATCTGGGCGAGGGAGTGGTTCGGGAGTTTCTCGGGCTGAACTATC
>CAYNOQ010000211.1:0-1574 GCA_964398855.1 uncultured Mariniphaga sp.
AAATATTTTGAGAAATTATTTTTATCAGTTTAATATTCTTCTAAGATACTGGTTAGCAACTTTTCCAGCTCGCGATTCAATTTTGGAGATGAACCTGAAAAATAGTTGAGCATGATTGAAAAGAATATCTCTTTTCCTGATTTTGCATGCAAAATTCCTGTAAAACATCTCACTCTCGTCAAAGTGCCGCTTTTGGCACGAAACTGATTTGCCGGCAACACACCGGCATTAAAATAGTGGAGCGTTCCCTGCCCTGCCGCCGGCAGTGATTCTGAAAAAACTACCGAATTTTCACTTTCCGACATAAAACGCAAAACTTCCGTGAGAAACTTCGGTGAAACTGCATTTAGATGTGACAAACCGCTTCCATCTTCCATAATCAGCTGCTCCGTATTCAAACCTGCATTTTTCCAGAAGAGGGCAATTTGCTTCAAACCGGAATCGCGGCTTCCCTGTCCGGTTTTTTCAAAACCTATCTGTTTAACCAGATGTTCCGCAATCAGATTTACGCTTTCGTGATTCAGTACCTTTATAATTTCGGCAAGTGCAGGCGATTCAAGTTCATAAATCGGATTAAACTCAATTGGTTTCATGTCGTTTTCAATAGTTTTTCCCGAAATAAAGACACCTGCATGTGCCAGACGATTTATAAAATCGTCTGCAAACAGTTTTGCCGGAAACGGATTGGATGCCTTGATAGTAAATGAAGTGCGGTTTTTGGGAATGGTTCCGCGAATTACCCTGCTTCCGTCAATCGGACTGCCAAAAACATACGCCAAGTCACGACTTATATCCGAAGATAAAACCTCATTCTTGAAGTTTATTCCGTCAACAGCAGGATAAACAGATGTGATTTCGGTAAGCTGCCCAGGTTTTTCGGGGGATCGAAAACGAATCCGGAGCTGGTTGTCATATACGGTGAGTGCATTAGCTCCGGCGCCGTAATAATTCCCCATATCTTCCCATATCCATGTTGGCGGAATATTTTCCCGGTCATATATTGAAGTGTTCATAATCAGATTGCCTTCCACCTTCCGGATGCCGGCAGCCTGAATGTATTGCACCCAGGTTTCGAGAAAGTGCGGATTAAAATAGTGGTTTCTGAAATATTCTGAACCTAACGAAGGGTCTCCCCCACCCCTGACAATTAAATCGCCTTTTAGAATACCGTTTTCTATTTTCCCGGTGTATCCGATGCGGGTAAAAAAGCGATAATCTGCGCCAAGCATTTCAAGTGCAGCAGCCGAAGTTACCACCTTCAAAACCGAAGCCGGAATAAAGAGTTCATCAGCATTCAGGTCGAATAAGGTAGCGCCGGTCTGCCGGTCAGTCAGATGAATGCCAATCCGTGCATTGTGAAGCTCGGGCTGCTCCAAAAAATGGCGTATATGCTTTTCAAATTCTGGTTGTGCAGTCAGGCTCGAAATTAAAATGAGAGAAGAAAAAACCAAAAAAGAGCAAATTTTCATTTTTTACATTTTTACTCCAAAAGTAACAGTTTGCCTGAATTTTAAAAATGAGACTGTCTGAAAAGTACTTTTTCAAAAGAAACTGATTGCGCAATTCCAAAAGAG
>CAYNOQ010000212.1:0-1564 GCA_964398855.1 uncultured Mariniphaga sp.
AATATATTCACTATCATCATAGGTTATTAACCATTTGTGATTGGATTCTTTAAGGATTTGAGCTAATCTTTCATGGTCAAAAATTTTATGCAAATTACCGTTTTTACCGTATAGTGCAGATTTTGTGGCAGAATAATATGGCGGATCAAGAAAAATAAAAACAGAATCACCTTCCTTTTCAATTAGCTTTTGATAATCATCATTTGTAATCAATACATTATCGAGAATCGTTGAAAGCAATTCAACTCTTTCAATACTTGATATGGTAAATCTTTTTTCATACGCTGCTTTTGAAAAACCCCCACTCTCACTTGTCCCGGAAAAAGTGATTCGGTTAAAAACAAAAAAAGCAGCTGCCTTTTTTAGCGGATTAAAATTTTCAATATTTTCAATCAGATATCTGTGCAAATCTCTTCCATTTTTAAAATCATTTCTCCAGAAATATATTTGCTTTATAAGTTGTTCAACATTATTTTGAGTTTGCTCCCAAAAATAGAACAAATTGGCATAGAGATCATTAATCCAGAATTTTCTGTCAGGAAACTTTTGTTTCACATAGATAAAAACTGATCCACCCCCAAGAAAAGGTTCTCTGAACTCTTTAAAATCGGGGATTATTGGTGCAATCGTCTTTATCGCTCTGCTTTTTCCACCGGGATATCTTAACGGGCTTCTTATCATAACTCTGCACTTTCTATTTGAACCAAAAAATTATTGGTCTCACACTATTTTTTCACAAAAGAATCCTTTGTGGAAATCCCCTTTCGGTGCAATCTTCGGTTTTCCCAGGGTGGTATCGGGTTTTTGTCAATCCACAACCCCTTTTTCAATCTCTTGGCTTCATTTTCAAGGTTAGAAAGAATCGTGTCTGAATTGTAATATTTATAGTGCCACGCCAAACCGGCTTTCACCATTTCACGACCTAATTCCCTGCCGTCTTCCAAATAAGTAAAACCGAGAGTTCTGCCATATTGGTCGGTTCCCGTAACATCAAGAATCACCTGTTTCCCGTAGCAAAGATCGTTTAAATACTTTTTTGAAACCTGATAAAACGGCATCCCCCTTTCAGGCGCATCAATCCCCTCCATCCTGACCCTGATTTTTTCATTTTCCCGAATCATAACATCATAGGTGTCTCCGTCAAGCACTGCCACAACTTTTCCGGAAACAGTTTCTCCATCTTTTGGTAAAGCTTTTCTGCCCTGTGATGTGCAGAAAGTATTTAAAATCAGAAATACCGCTAAAATTAAAATTCCTGGTTTTCTCATTAATACATTTATAACGTTATCAAACTTTGCTATTTTTCACAAACTTATGGAAATCATTCAAATCAGACAAAAAGTAATTCTAAAGTTAATATTGATAATGATGTAACGGCGACGCAATGAATTATAAGTTGAAAACCAAAATCTTTAAAGTTTTCCGGAGTTAGTTTTCTTTTTATGTAAAAGAAGAATTAATTCGTAAATTTACATCACTTTTAAAAAAACTAAAATGAAAAAAATCATCCTCATAGCGCTGGTGGCTTCTGTTTTTGCCTGCAAAGAGGCAGTAAAAAAGCCTG
>CAYNOQ010000213.1:0-1527 GCA_964398855.1 uncultured Mariniphaga sp.
TTCTCTAATTCTCTTCATAGTAATAGGAATAATCAATACCTCTCAAAAACATTTCAAGATCGTCTGTTTTATTGGTTAAGGCATTTTTTAAAAGCGCTTTTAACAGATTGCTGTCAGCGGGACTTATCATCATGGCGTGCATATAATCCTGCTTGGGCGCCCTGCTCCAGTCCACACATTTTTTCAGGCGCTTTTTAAGTATCAGATCCAGCCATATCCTCATGCTTCTTCCATTGCCTTCCATAAATGGATGAGCAACGTTCATTTCAACATATTTATCCACAATCTCATCAAAAGATGTCTCTGGCATGGCTTCAATCTGTTTTAAAGTTTCACTCAAAAAGCGTGATACGGCAAACTGAAAACCTCCTTTTGAAATATTCTTTTGCCGGATTTGCCCGGCAAAAGAATATAAGCCGCCAAACAGATAAGCGTGTATTTGCTGCAAACCTTTTAGGGTTCCAATTTCAAATTCGTTTATTAAATTACTTTCAAAAAGGGTGTAGGCTTTTTTCTTGCTTTGCCCGTCAACACTGGTATCGCTGTATGTGAACCAATCTAAAAACTTCATGGCACGGTTGTTCGGAAAATTTTCGGCAAGCGCCGTTACGCCGGCGCTATCCAGCATGTCAGTATAGTATTTCTTACCGTCTGCGGCAGCCAATTTCAGTTGGGTAGTGCCACTAGCTAACTCATTTTTTTCTTCGCTTAATTTTGCCTTCAGATATTTCCAATAGTTGCGGGTTTTGGTGTAATCGGATTCCTCGTTTAAAATACCCACAATATCCAAAACGGAGAACCACCATTTGGCATTTATGTCATCCCAAACTGCACGCACTTCACGGTCATTAAAAAAACGAATAGATACCTTCATTGCCAGAGCCATGATTTGATTAAAACCTGCAAGGTAACAACAATTATTTTAGTTTTTGTTGAACAGCCATCTTGATTTTAAACTTTTTGTTCCGAAATAATAGAGCGTATAAATCATCCTAAAAGCACCTCACATTTAAATCGGAAAGGAAGCAACATGCTATCTTATCAAGCATTTAAAAGTGAAAAATCTAAAAATAAGCAATGATTCAATAAAATCAAAATTAGATATCTATTCCAAACAACTCTTTGAGCTTGAAATAAGTACCGGGCAAATAACATACTGATTTTTCAAAAAATGAACAGCTAACAGGCATAAAAGAAAGAGTTGCAAAATCTCAATTTTACAACTCTTTCTTTAAGTCGGGGTAGCAGGATTTGAACCTGCGACCCTCCCGCCCTGGCGGGATGCGCTAAATATTGGCTAAAAAACGACCAATAATGTGCTGACGATCTATTAGTACCTAACTGTCGGGGTAGCAGGATTTGAACCTGCGACCCTCTGGTCCCAAACCAGATGCGCTAGCCGGACTGCGCTATACCCCGAATTTTAAAATAATATAAGAACCTGTTTAAAAAATTTGCTAAAAGCGGAGTTCAAAAGCGGTGAGAGCGGGATTCGAACCCGCGGTACGGTTGCCCGTACGGCAGTTT